>CAZYWQ010000008.1:0-2206 GCA_964651675.1 uncultured Candidatus Sumerlaeota bacterium
CCCGTATGATGCCACAAACGGAACACAAAGCTTCGGCAATATTATCCGCACTCAAATGTATCCCGAAGGGACAATTCCCTATGCCCCGTAGTGTTTATTTATAATATGGATAGCAAGAATGTACCTTTCAGTCTTACAATCCTTTTCCCCTATTTTTTATTAAATATTGTCTCCTGTCAATTCCAGGAATAGGTCCTCCAGATTACCTCGTGCTGAGGTGCGTTGTCGAAGCTGTTCAAGGGTTCCTTTGAAAAGTAGTTGTCCTTCTTTGATGATTCCGATTCGGTCAGCTAATTCTTCTGCTACGGATAAAGTGTGCGTGGATAAAAATACTGTCTTGCCATTTTTTGTTTCGGTTTTAAGTATGTTTTTTACGAGTCTTGCACTTTGTGGATCGAGTCCTACCATCGGTTCGTCTATTATTATAACCTCGGGATTGTGTATTAAAGCTGCAATAAAAACGAGTTTTTGCCTCATTCCATGTGAATAATTTTCCAGTAATATATCTATACTCTCTGTTAATCCAAATAAATCGAAGTAATATTTTATTTTCGATTCTCGTTCGTTTTCTTTGATTTCATATAGGTCGCTGATGAAATTTATAAATTCGCGACCTGTTAGTTTTTCATAAACATACGGCTGATCTGGAATGTAACCGATGACTTTTTTTGCTTTTAGGTAATCATTTTGAATATCAAAATCATTTATGTAGACAGCTCCTTTGGTTGGTGTGAGCAATCCGGTCATTACCTTAATAGTCGTAGTTTTACCAGCACCATTTGGTCCGAGAAAGGTGAATAATTCCCCTTTCTCAATATGCAAAGTTAAGTCTCTTACAGCAGTCAGGTCACCATATTTTTTTGTCAGGTTTTCTATTCTAATCATTATTTGGTTCCATTTGTCTTTTTATTTTACCGATAAACTGCGGATATTTTAAGTTTACATATTCTTCGGATGTTGATTCTATATAGAGTCCGGGTATCAAATCTCCTCTCAAAAAATTTCCCTCTTTGTCAAACCATTCGTACATTTTGAGACCTTCGGAATCAAACTCGACTTTTGTAGCTATTACTTCTTTATCCTGAAAGATTATTTTTTCATCATCAAGAATTTTAAGTTCGATAACCGATTTATTTAATCCAATCTTCGAGCTAAAAATGTCTTTAATCGGATTTGATACTGCAATTGTATAGACTTTCCCTTTTTCCAGATTTAGATTTTTGATGACAAAAGGTCTGATGGCATCGACGAGAGATATATCACGATTGATATCAATAAATCCTTTATCAATTTTAGAGCCATCGGAGTAAGTATACCTGATTTTCTTATATTCGACAATACCATTAAGGAACATTTTAACACCTGCAAAGTCCCCTGCAAAATTGAAATCTTTTAGTTCAAATTTTTCACCGAGTGTTGATTTGAAACTCAATCTTATGTTTGCAATAAAATGAGAGATTGGTAAAGATGCACTGATTTCAGTTTCAATCTTGTATCCAGCATTATCTCTAAAGATTTTATTTTCACAAATTCCAGTCACTCTGTCATTGTATGCTATAAGATACCAGTCATCTCTATCTTCCCATTCCGAAACGATACTGGAGAGGTCTACTTCACCTTCGATGACAGTTCTTTTATCCACGATGATTCTTCTGATGAGAAGTAACATCATTATTAACCAGAACAGGACTATCACAAAGGGGAGAATTTTGCTTAATTTTTTCATTTTATTTTTAATAAGAAAGTATAGGAATTAATATTTTGAGTTCTGAGGATTAGTAATACTCACATCTTTATTGTTTAAGCAAATAAATTGTTTGTTTGGTTATGAAATAATTTGATATATGCTAATTTTTATTTGTAGTGGTTTTTATTGATTTGACGAATGCTTTGAATAGCGAGAGATGAATTTTATCTTTACAGATTGTTTCGGGATGCCATTGAACTCCAAGAGTAAATGGTTTTTTGTTACTTTCAATCCCTTCTATAACACCATCAGGTGCGACTGCATTTATTTTAAGGTTTTTTCCAACCTTTTTGATACATTGATGGTGAGAACTATTAACTTTAATCTCTTCTTTATGTACAATTTTGTATAATTTGGTTCCTTTGGTAATTTTGACCTTGTGAGCGTATTTCATCACATTACCTGGTTTATGGTTGATTTTTGTATTAACCATTGTGGGAATATCCTGTAGGATTGTTC
>CAZYWQ010000008.1:2216-19064 GCA_964651675.1 uncultured Candidatus Sumerlaeota bacterium
ACCAGAGGCAACATTGAGAACTTGTACTCCAAGACAGATTGCAAATGTTGGTTTGCCCATTTTCAAAGCCAATTTTGCGAGTGTTATGTCGAAATTATTACGTTCTTTCAGCATAAGTTTCGTATTCTTATGTTTCTTTTCTCCATATAGTTTTGGATTAAGGTCTGGACCGCCTATTAAAAGTATTCCATCAACGGTATCAAGAATTCGCTTTATATCCTGTTTATTTTCTAAAATGGGAATTATAATAGGAATACCGCCAGCAGATTCAATCGCTTTATGATATTCAGAATTAACCTGAGATTTTTTTCTTTTACTTTTTTCACTTATAAAAAATTCACAATTTATGCCGATTATTGGTTTCATTATAGTCCTTTAAAAGTTATTTAATAATGTGATGGTATTTAGTTTCGGGGATTTAAAAAGTCAAGTGCAGATTGTAAAAAGATAGTCTTGATAGATGCCTTACTGTCTTTACTTGGGTTATCAACTTTCCCAAAAATATCCGAATTTTTTGTTGATTATCGTTATATATTGAGGAATAATATAAATGAAGAAAGAATTTAAAGTTAGGAGGTGTCAATATATTAAGAAATTGGCGAAAGAGAGCATATTAATAATCGTTTTTCCTTTATAAAAAAGGAAAACCATTTATTGGTATGTTTAGTCATTAAGAGGTAAAAGGGCGGTATTGGTAGGAGGGTTGTATGGCAAAGATATTAGTTGTCGATGATACATATAAATCAAGGCAGTGGTTGAGTAGTATAATAAGTCGCAATCATACTGTAATTACTGCCGCAGATGGAATTGAGGGGATTAGAAAAGCTATAGCAGAAAAACCTGATCTCATTCTTCTTGATACAAATATGCCGAGGATGAATGGTTATCAGGTTTGCCAGGTCATCAAGTTGAATCCTGCAGTGAAGGGAACACCTGTAATCTTCTTGTCAGATAAACCGAGAGAGATTGAAAAGCATTTAGCTGATAAATTGGGTGCGTTTGATTGCATTCCAAGACCATTTGATGAAAAAACAATAAAAGAGGAGGTTCAACGAGCTATCAAGGTAAAAGAAAGTGAGGTTTTTAAAGTTAGTTTAGAGTCCGATAGTCCTCAAAGGGATTTGGAAAAGATAAAGCGTGAACACAATTTTTCTAACGCTCTTATAAACTTCATAAAAGAATACATAAATTCTCATTTGAAATTGCAGATGTTAGTCTTTTTTTGCGAAAATAAACGCGGACATTTTTCTTGCTGGAACATATCCGAGAAATTGTCTCTTGATATGACTCAGGCACGAAGGGTTCTGGATGATTTTGTGAAAAATAAGATTATCGACCGAACACCTTATGATGTTAATAAATATCATTATAAACCCGCAGATTATCTGTTAGAGGATATCGAAGAGTTATACAAAGAATATAAACAATCGTATAAAAAACAAATAGCACTTAAGAAAATCTCAAGTTTTCAATTTCAGTCCTTTAAAGTATAAAACATAATGGACTAATGTGGAAATAACAATAGATTAATATTTTTGTTCCTGAATATTGCCTCTAATCAGTCACAGCTACAATAAACGCAATCCATTGAAATTAATCTTGCTATCCACTTGAAATAAATTTATTGAAATTCACTTTGGATATAATTTAATTTTTATTATTACAATTAGAGACATCCGAAATACTGTAATGCGACATTTATGTCACAAGAGTGTTGTTAAAACAATAATGTAGCGGTGCGATTCATCGCGATAAGAAATCACGGAAGCACTGAAAAAGGGAAGCACGGAAAATGAATCGGTAAAATTATCATATCTCGTTCTAAAGCCCCAGCTTTGGAGACATGTAGTGAGGGTCTTTAGACCCGTTTATTAAACGCACCTAAAGGTACTCACTACATTTAATCAAAATATTTTTATCCGTGATTCTGTAATTCCGTGTTTCCGTGATTAAATTTAATATTATAGCATCGTCGCATAAATGCGACCGCTACAACCTTAGTATTTCAGAGGTTTCAATTCGAGGGAAAACATTGGAATCTGATTATGGCGAAGTAGTTGATATAATCGATAATAAAGCAAGGGTGCGAGTAGAAGTCACAGATGCCTGTAAACATTGCAAAGTTTCCTCTGTATGCGTTCCAGAAGAAGGACAGATGCGATGTGTTACTGCCATAGCTCCGGAATGGGTAAAAGTTGGTCAAAAGGTCAAGTTAGAGATTCCAGCTCGTAGTAGATTATTAGCATCATTACTTGTATATATTATACCATTGATGGATATGCTTGTAGGGGCAATCTTGGGTTATTATCTTGGGATTAAGTTGATAAAAAATGTTGATCCGCAATTAGTAGCCGCTGGTTTTGCCTTTTTGTTTCTTATTATCTCTTTTCTTGTAATGCGACTTATAAATAAATGTTATGAAAAAAGTGATATGTTCATACCGAGGATTGTTGAAAAAGTTGAAAACGATTCTCGAAAGAGGTGATGAAATAATTTTAGAAAGGTAATTTATAATGAGAATTGATGGACGCGAACCGAATCAATTGCGAGAATTGAAAATCACAACGGATTTTGTAGATTGTGCAGAAGGCTCTGTTTTAATCGAGTTGGGAAAAACTCGTGTTATCTGCACAGCATCTGTTGATAATAAAGTGCCAATGTTTTTGAAAGATGCAAGTCAGGGATGGGTTACTGCCGAATATTCAATGTTACCGAGAGCTACTCAAGTCAGGACTATCAGAGAAACAAGCGCTGGAAAAATTAGTGGTCGATCAAACGAGATCCAGAGGCTTATAGGAAGGTCTTTGCGGTCTGTTGTAAATTTGAGGATTTTGAGTAATAGAACAATCTGGGTAGATTGTGATGTAATCCAGGCGGATGGTGGAACACGAACCGTTGCTATAACCGGCGGATATATTGCACTTGTTTTAGCCTGTAAAAAGTTGATGGAGACTAAGAAAATTAATAAGATGCCTGTCACTAATTTCCTTGCTGCTATAAGTGTGGGAATTGTTGAAGGACGAGAGGTTCTGGACCTTTGTTACCTTGAGGATTCATCAGCAGAGGTTGATATGAATGTTGTTATGACGGGAGATGGGAACATAGTAGAAGTTCAAGGAACGGCTGAAGAAAGTCCATTTTCTCGTGGGCAAATGACTAGTTTATTTAATCTCGCCGAAGATGGCATCAGTGGAATTATTCAGGTAGAAAAAAACATTCTTGAGATAGATAATTTTGATTGAGTGCGGTTGATGGCTTAGATATTTTATCGTGTGAAGAGAGAGTTGTTAGTTTATATCGTTGATTACATTTATTGAACTGATTACCAAAAGTGGAAAAGCACAAATATGCATGTATATGTAGCAATTCGTCTCTTTTTCTATTTATTGTGTTTCAAATCCTTTATAATCCATTTAATCGCATCGAGTAAATCTTTCGCAATATATTCAGGTTGTTCGGTCCAACTTTTTCTTTGATGCTCGTATTCTCCCAAGCCGTAACCTGTCAGGACGAGAATGGATTTCATCCCTGCTTTATGTCCAAAGATGACATCTTTCATTCTGTCACCGACCATATATGATTTTTTTAATTCGATGTTGAAATCCGACTTCGCCTTTTTTAACATACCTGTTTTCGGTTTTCGACAATCACATTTCTTTCGGTACTTTAACGGTCCCAGAGTTGGATGATGAGGACAATAATATATTGCATCTATATGCGCATCCTCTTTCTTAAGCAGTTTTTTCATTTTATTGTGGACCTTTTTGACCAAATCTTCCTCAAAATATCCTCGCGCAACACCTGATTGATTTGTTACTACAATTGTGAGAATATTATGTTTGTTGAGCATCCTGATTGCTTGTGCTGATTTGGGTAGTAATTTAAATCTATTGATGTGATTTACATATCCTACTTCCTCGGATATCGTACCATCCCTGTCAAAAAACACTGCGGTGTTCTTCTTCATAAACCTTGTCCTTTGTGCGATGATGTTGTAATATTAAAATTAATCACGGAAACACGGAATTACTGAATCACGGAAAATATTATACAGATTGCTCTCAACAATTTTGACGATACATTCTTTATTTTTGAATTCTTTTTCTGTGCTTCCGTTTTTCTGTGTTTCCGTGATCTCTTAAGTACGATGAATCGCACCGCCACATTTTTTAAAATCTATGAACTGAGCGTTTCGTAGTATATCTTTTCTGTGTTGATGACCATCCTTGAGTCGGAGAATTTTTCTTCTACAATTTTTCTACCAAACTCTCCCATTTTCTCTCGTAAAATTTCATCTTTTTTCAATGTAAGAATCGCTTCTGCTAACTTTTTAGGATCTTTTGGAGGTACTAAAATTCCATTCTGACCATCCTTGACTACTTCCGGAATGCCTCCGACATCTGTCGCTACAATTGCCTTCCGCATCGCCATTGCATCCATCAGGGATGTGCATAATCCTTCCTTATGGGATGATAAAACGAATATGTCGAATATATTTAATAACTCGGGAATTTCTTCTCTGAAACCTGTAAAAATTATTTTGTCTTTTATTCCTAATTTTCTTGCCGATACTTGTAACTCAAATTTTAGCGGTCCTTCTCCAACAATCATAAAGAGTGTGTCAGGTGCTTGCTCCAGGACAATCTTTGCGCTTTCTATTAAATATTTATGTCCTTTATGGTCAGCAAGATGGGCAATGTTTCCAACGATGAATTTGTTTTCGATGATTTTGAATTCTCTTTTTAATTCATCAAGATTGAGTGCACAATCAAAACGATTTAGGTCGATTCCACTATAAACTACGGAGATATTGTTCTCCTTTATCCCTGATTTGATCAGGACTTCTTTGATACCTTCTGATATTGCTATGATCCTGTCAGTTTTTGAGTATTTGAATTTTGAGAATATGTTTTTCTTGATTGGAAAATCGACTCTGCGATGTGTTATCAATTTTATTTTGCGATTGAACATTTTGGATAATAATCCGATGGAGTGAGAATGTGCTGTATGAGTATGCACAATATTAATTTGTTTGTCCTTGATGATTTTATTGATTTTGAAAGCAGCAGAGATGTCAAATTCACTCTTCATAGGTATCTCAATGAAATTTTGATTTATCTTTCGAAGCTTAGTAGCAAGCTCACTATTTGGCTGTGTAACGATTATTGAATTATGTCCGATCTGGATCAGTCCCTGATGGAGCAGGAATAATTGGTTTTCTCCACCTCTCCAGGTGTTTTCCGAATCAATATGCAAAATATTTAATGGTTCTGCTTTCATATTCTTTGTCTATTGTCTTATTTATCGGAAATTTTTTCGAATGCGTTGACTACATCTTCGACATAAATCTTTTTCATACATTCGTGTTCCTTGGGGCAATCTCGTAATAAACAGGGTGCACAGGGAGTATCTTTCCTGACGATGATATGATTTTTACTGTAGGGAGGTGTCGTAATCCAATCTGTTGAACCGAAAATTGCGATTAGAGGTATGTTTAATGCCGCTGCTATGTGCATTGCACCAGAATCATTTGTTATGAATGCTTTCAAATTACTTATGAGAGCAATCAATTCCCTTAAGGTTGTTTTTCCTGCCCAGTCTAATACGATTCCTTTGTTGTGAAGTGTGGTAACTTCTTCAGTCTGTAAGATTTCTGCGTTGATAGGTTTATCTTTTTTTGAACCTGTCAGGATAAATTTGGCATTGTATTTTTTATGAATGTAATCGATTACCTTTGCAAATCGATCAGGGAACCATCGTTTTGCCGAACCATAGAAGGCTCCGGGATTTATGCCTATTAGAAAAGTGTTGGAATCAATTTCCGCTTGATGAAGTTTCTTTTTCATTGAATCTGATTCTTCTTCGTTGATTACAATTTTAAATTCTCGTGTTTCATCAACTGTTCTGAGTTGTTTGATGATGTTCATATAATATTCCACTTGATGAGTCCTGAGAATCTCTGGAGTTTGCTCAATTTTATTAGTTAGGAAGAATCCTCTTTTGTCTGTGTTATAACCGATTCGCTTTTTGGCTCCGATGATGTATGCGAAGAATGCTGCACTGAAAGAGTTTGGCAATAGTATAGCAAGATCAAACTTCTTTTTTCGTAGTCGAAAAATTAATTTAAAGTAATCCAACGGATTTTTTTTATCATCGATGACGATTACTTCATTTATATCGGGATTATGTTTGAAAATATCGGCAACCCAGGGTCGAGTCACTACTGAAATTTCCGCTTTTGGAAATATCTTCCTGAGCTGACTGATAGCAGGTAGATTCAATACGGCATCTCCTACCCAGTTTGTTGCTCTAATAATTATTTTGTTCATAGTATTCATAATCAAGGAAGTACATATTGGTTCTATCAAACAGCTAAAAACTATGTAATTATCCCGATCTTCGGATAGTTAGCAAGATTTTTTAACTTGCATTTATATAGTCTTATACTTAGCATTACAACTCAAAAAGTATAACTTTTTATTTTAGTAAAAATATTTATTTTATCCAAACCAACCACAGAAACACTCATTTTTTAAAGGTTATATTATGAAAAAAAGATTGTTGAGTTTAACCGAAATTCCCAATGAATTGACAGATGATATAGATATTGCATCTCCTGTTGGAATAGTCAGGATACTTCGCCAGAGTGATGCGCAGATGTTTAATGGTTGGCGAGATTATCCTTGTTTATGCGATATTGAGACTTATAAAAAGATTGAGAAGTGTGTTGTTGAGTTTATCAAATTTTATAAAAGTGGTGGGAAGAGAGCTGTTGTCATCTCAGGTGCTGGAACAAGTGGTAGACTTGCGATGTATGTTGCTCGGACATTTAATTTGTTACTCAAGAAAAAAGGACTTGATCCCATATTTCATCATCTGATTGCTGGAACTAATCTTGCCTTGATTGTTGCTCAAGAAGGAGCTGAGGATGATCCGAAACAGGCTATTCTCGATTTACGCAAAATAACGGATGGTGTGAATCAAATTTGTTATGTTGGTGTTACTTGTGGTTTTTCGGCTCCTTATGTTGCTTCACAATTGCATTATCTGAAAAATAAAAAGAATAGCTTTAATGTATTACTTGGATTCAATCCTGTTGAGAGATCACGGGATGTCGCGATAGAAGGCTGGGATAAGACATTTCTGGATGTTGTGAAAAGTATAGAGAACAGAAAAAATTGTCTTATTCTTAATCCTATTGTAGGACCTGAACCGATTACTGGATCTACGAGGATGAAGGGAGGTTCTGCCACAAAAATTCTCCTCGATGTTATATTTTCAATCGCACTGATCAAGCTGGGGATCATTAAGGAAAAGGAAATTCAACTAAGTAATATAAATAAAAATATGCCGATTATTGATATGGCGAAAGTAATACTTGAGGAATTTGAGAATGTAAGAAAGTCGACTTACGAAGAGATAAATACTATTGCGAAACTTGTCGAATCAGCAGGAAAATCACTCAGGGCAAAAACGCATATCTATTATCTTGGAAAGACACCGGAAGGTATTATAGGAACGGTTGATGCGTCGGAATGTCCACCGACATTTGGTGCGGATTTTGAGGATGTGAGGGGATTTATAATGGGCGGTTGGAAGAAACTTTTACTCAGTGGAGAAGATTTAAGTGATGTTGGTCCTTTATATAGAATCGATACGAATGAATTCATTCGCGCAAAATTACCGAAATTGAAAAAGAGTGATGTGGTGATTGGAATTGGTGAGAAAAAATTGGATAAGGAAATATTAAATATCCTAAAACAAGCTGAGAAAAAAGGTGCTAAAGTGAGTGCGGTTATAATTAATGGTTCAAAGAAAAATCATAATACAGTTTCACCTCAATTGAAAAATTTATACATCGCAAATGGTATCCCATCATTTTCGGAATTTTCTTTGAAGCTTGTTTTGAACGCTATTACGACAGGAGCGCATATTATTTCTGGTAAGATTTATGAGAACCGAATGATTGATTTAAGGATTAGTAATAATAAATTATTTTTTCGAACAATAGGGATTATCGCGAACATAATTGGAGTAAAAGAAAAACTTGCCCGTGAGTGTTTATTAAAATCGATATATGGAACGGATAAGTTAACAGATAAAATTTTGAAAGCGCCCATCTCCGAACACATTGAAACAGGTACAAATCAGGAAAAGATTGTACCGAGAGCACTTTTGCTTGCAACAGGAAAATTCAATATCGCTTCCGCCTCAAAAGCCATCAAAAAAGAACCGATTGTAAGGAATATTATTGAGAAAATAATCGGAGAATAGAGTTAAAAATCTCCGATATTTTTTAATAGTTAACTGTCATTATTAGTAAAAAGAAATAATTTGACTAAAGCAAATACATATATTCAATATAACGGTTCGATTTTTATAAGAAATTGTTTGAACAATGGAAAGAAAATATACTGGTTGGGCTTTTGACATATATCCTGATAAGGATGATGATTATTATGAGCGGGAGATTGATAGACAGCTTGAGTTCGGTGCGAATTTTATTTGGATTGGTCATAATAATCCTGGTGAGGTTAGGAAAAATACGGGAGAACCAGGTCTCTCTTATGCTGTCTATGAGGCTTTCCTGAATAAAAATGATCCGCGACATAGTATTGCTCGCAATGTCATTTCTGCTCAGAAGAGATTCCTCAATATCTGCCTGAAGAAAAATGTACCTATTGTTTTTCCTGTTGGTTATCAGATTCAGATGGGTGAGATATGGAATGAAGCTCATCCAAATGATTTAAGACGGGGTTTCGAGGGGAAGATCATTAACTGGGGCGGAGTTTCTGCATCGTTTTATTCTAAACAGTATCAGGATGATATTCGTGTGTTTTATAATTGGGTGAGTGAGGAATGGATAAAACCATTTAAAAAAATTATCCTGATGGTTAATCTTTCTGATGAACCGTTTGGCGGGGATTATTCGGAATGCGCTAACAAAGCATTTAAAGAATTAACAGGACTTGATTTAAAAGAAGCTGCATCTGGGTCGGTTGAAAATAAACGAAAATTGGGGGATTTTCAATCCAACTACATCGTTGAATATGCCAGATGGAGTGCAAAAGTCTGGGAGGAAATTTGTCCTGATATTCCCTGCACGATGTCATTTTGCGGAATGCATGGTCGTGAAGAAAATACGATGCCTTCGGTTCCAGCACTTTTTAAAACCACTCCTGGAAATTTTTATCCGACTTTTGATGTTTATCCGAGAGATGGAACTTCTGAGAATCCTATTACTGAAGCAGATGTCTCGATGCTTCTTATTTTTTTGCGACAGATAGCCTATTTGTCCCGCAATAATAATAAACCTTATTGGCTATGGACAACGGGAAATAGCTGGGGACTTGGTCAGGCAAGTAATGATAAAGCTAATATATCCGATTGTATTGCCAATCAGTTTTATACGGTATCTACGGCACTTGAAAATAATGGTCTCTTAAATGGAATCGCTGTATGGAATTATAATATCCGAAATCAGGGTCTTTATGATGATCCTAATCCGATTATTTATGATCCTGATAAATTGTTTGAAAAAGCAACAGGAGTTCTCAAAGTTCTTCGAGAGGAAATGGAATCTGCAAAATCAAAGAATTTTTTCCGCACTCCATCTTATGCTCTTTATCTTTCTCGTGATTACAGTAATAAGTGTATAGGCTCAAGTAAGCTGAGTGTATGGGTGAGGAGTTTCAACTTTTCACAAATGAATTTTATCGCTAAAGAAGGAGCAAATCTAATTGCGGATGATTCAATAGATTCGATAACGGATTATTACGAAAATCAAAAGGCTGGCTTCGCCGAAAAATTATTGTTTTTGACAGATAGTGATGAGAAAATAGCTTCAAGTAATGGTACGATATTGAGTAAATTATTGGAGAAGGCTTCCCATATATTAGTCTCGGAGAAATTAGTTTCGCGATTAAGTCCGTATTTTGCGGAAAAATCAAATTTATCAAAGAACATTTCTACTTACTCCTGTTTTCCTTATGAGTTACAGGAAGAATTTCTGAGAACGCAATTGTCGGCAGAAAAAGATAATCAATTGTACATTATCTGGCTTGGTGATTTGGCAATGCTATACAATTTGTCAGGCAAAACTCAAAATATAGACACCGAAAAATTTTCGAAAGATTCCATTTTATATATTATTGGGGAAAATGGGATTTTGAAAAGTGCAATTCATTTAAGCAATTCGAAGAATAGTGACCAGCCAACTCTGAAACACCACGAGATCGCCTTTTTAGCGAAGGAAAATAATGAGCTGATGAAAAAACTAATTAAAGTTATGCAATAAGATTCAAATCAATTCTTAAATAAGTTTCTCCCGCACTTTTTCTATTTTTTTCAGGTATTCAGTGCTAATGATATTGTGTCTTGTATTACAAGCTTTTTACTAATTTGATATTTTACTTGCAAAATTTGTATCATACTTTTTATTCTAATTCATATCTTTATCAATTTTCTGTGATTTTTTTCCACAGGTGATTTGTGGTTCAAGAAGACTCGCAAAATTTTTATTAATTCAAGGAGAACACGATGGGGATATTAGAGATCAGAAATGTAACCTTAAGATTAAATGGGAAAAATATATTGAACAATCTAAATGTTGATTTTTGGGAAGGGCATATCCACGCCCTTGTTGGTCCAAATGGTGCAGGGAAATCAACATTGGCTTATACAATAATGGGGTTAGCAGGATATAGAGAGTTTGAAGGCGATATTCTTTTGGAAGGTCAATCCATAAAAAACCTTGATATATCCGATCGTGCTCATAAAGGAATTACTCTTTCCTGGCAGGAACCAGCTCGATATGAGGGTCTTTCGGTGAAAAACTTTATCAAGGCTTCTGCTGTAGATAAAAGCGATAATAATATAAAAGAAGTTCTATCAACTCTTGGTCTATATCCTGATGAGTATTTTAACAGAGCAGTGGATAAAACCCTGAGTGGTGGTGAAAGGAAAAAAGTTGAAGTGGCTTCCATTTTGGCGATGCAACCGAAATTTGTTATGTTAGACGAACCTGATTCGGGAATCGATGTGGCATCACTTGAGAAAATATTCGATATATTAAAAATATTAAAGAAGAATGGCTCAACTATCATTCTTATTACTCATAGTTTGGCGGTTTTAAAACAGGCTGAACACGCTTTCTTGATGTGTGGTGGAAACATAGTTGAAAAAGGTAAGATTGAGAAAATAACACCGTTCTTCGAAGGCAAATGTTTACCCTGTCATCATCCCAATATACCAGAAGAATAAGATAGAATAGGAGACAGTGTATATGACCAATCAGACTGAGATGATTGATACTTTGTATAAGACAACTGAAGTAAAATCTTCTGATGTCTTGAATGATCCTAATATTGCCTATTTGGTTGTCCATCATAATAAGGTTTTGGGCGCTAATCTTATTGAGGGTCTTGAAGTTGATGTTGAAGAGATGGAGAATGGCATAAAAGCAGATATCCTTTTAAAGGAAGGTGTCATCGTCTCAAAACCGGTTCATTTATGTTTTGGAATGTTGCCTGAAAAAGGGATTCAAAGAATTATTATGAATGTAAACATAGAAAAACAATCGAAGGTGTCCATCCTTGCGCATTGCACATTTCCCAATGCTGTTGATGTGAAACACATAATGGATGCTAAAATTCATATTGGTGAAGAGGCAGAATATTCTTATTTTGAAAGACATGTTCATGGAAAGATAGGTGGTGTTAAAGTATATCCTAAGGCAACTGTCGAGCTGGATCGAAAGAGTAAATTCAAAACGGAATTTGAATTGTTAAAGGGTCGTGTAGGAGAAATATATGTGGATTATGCATCTACTTGTAAAAAGGATAGTGTGCTGGAAATGATGGCGAGAATTAATGGAACGGGTGATGATATCATACAGATTAAGGAGACCGGACATCTTGTTGAGGATGGTGCAAGAGGAGTTTTGACTTCGAGAATTGCGGTGAGAGATAATGCTAAAGCCGAAGTTTACAACAAATTGACGGCTTCTGCACCTTATACGAGAGGTCATGTCGACTGCAAAGAGATTATCCAGGATAATGGTCAGGCAACTGCTACTCCTATTGTCGAAGTCACTCATCCCAAAGCTCATATTACTCACGAAGCTGCTATCGGAAGCGTGGATAATAAACAGTTGGAAACACTGATGAGTAGAGGCTTGACTGAAGATGAGGCGGTTGAACTTATCATTGCAGGATTACTAAGCTAAAAATGAAATTATTATGATATATCAAAAGAATTATCTGAGTCCATCCATTGTAACTCCTCTATTAAAATGGTTTGATAAAAATAAACGAAATCTTCCCTGGCGAAAAAATCCCACACCTTATTCCGTCTGGATTTCGGAGATAATGCTCCAGCAGACTGTTTTAAAGACGGTTATCCCTTATTATAATCAATGGTTGAAAAAATATCCTGATATTGTGAGTCTTGCAAAAGCGAAAGAGAGAGAAATATTAACGGTCTGGGAAGGATTGGGATATTATAATCGTGCGAAAAATATCCTTAAAGCTGCGAAAATCATTGTGCAAAAACACAACAGTAGGATTCCTGATAGCTTTGGAGAATTAATTCAGTTGCCAGGAATCGGCGATTATACTGCATCGGCAATTCTCAGCATTGCTTATAATAAAGCCTATCCAGTCGTTGATGCAAATGTTAAACGGGTCACTCAACGATTATTGGGTCAGATGCACTCAGTAAAAAATCAGAAGAAGAATCTTTATCAGAACATAAGATCAATAATCTCCAAAAACAATCCTGGTGCGTTTAATGAGGCATTAATGGAGCTGGGACAAACAATATGTTTAATCGAAAATCCACTTTGTAATAAATGTCCTTTACGAAAGTCCTGCATTGGTTTCAAAAATAATCTACAGGATAAAATCCCCGAACGCAAAAGCGCCACATATATCAAAAAAGAAACGATTCTTCTGATTATGCTTTATGAAGATAGGATTCTTATAACAAAAAAAGAGAGTGGCATTCTGACTGGCTTATGGACATTTCCTAATATCAATAAAAAGAAGAATGCTAAATTAGGACTGATTGAGAATTATATAAAGAACAATATATCTTCCGATTTTTCTATCCTAAAAAAACTCCCACCACGAATCCACAACTATACAATGTATAAGGACAAGCTTTATCCGCAAGTCTATAAGGTGAAAAAGCCCCACAAACTTACTGATAAAAATTGGCGATGGGTAAAAATCAAAGACCTGAAGAAATTCCCGTTCCCATCAGTATACAGAAGAATACTTGAAGACCTAAAACACAATGTTTGTTTGTAAGGGCGAGGAAACCTTACTCCTACAGAGATTTATCTTGACAAACTTATCTTGCGAACTAATAATATCAATGAGGCTTGTAAGGTGGAATTTGTGACTTTTATTTTTTATATGTATAAACAGATTGGTTTTCCTGAATTGTTGGTAACAACTGTACAAGGTTTCTACTAAATCATCGAAGTAAAAGCTCTTTAAAACATCTGCTTAAACAGTATCTCTCCTCTGTGTGGGTGGATTTGGTTAGTGGATTTCGGTAAATTAGTTGTGTTTTGAGAATAAAGAGGTGTCCTTTTGTCTCAATTTTTATAAAGTTCTTAAGAGAGGTGATTTTTATGCGTTGGATTGAGGAAATTGAAAATAGTATAAGGACTGTCGAACAATTGCAGGAATATTTCGATTATTCTGATGATGAGAGGGAGAAAATCAGAACTATAATCAATCGGTTCCCTATGCAGATTACTCCCTATTATTTTAATTTGATTAACTTTAATGATCCTGATGATCCGATTAAAAATATCATTGTTCCCAGATTAGAGGAATTGTCAAATGGTGGTTCTTATGATACGAGTGGTGAAGCGATAAGTACCAAGATAAAGGGATTGCAACATAAATATACCAACACTGCTTTGGTTCTATTGGATAATGTTTGTGCAAGCTATTGCAGATTCTGTTTCCGAAAGAGATTGATGAATCGAAATTTGCCTTCTCGGGAGATATTGAGTGAGTTTGATTTGGCATATCAGTATATTGCTTCTCATCCGGAAATTGATAATGTATTAATTAGTGGTGGTGATCCTTTTATGTTCAATAATGAGAAAATTGATTACATCTTGAATAAATTAAGAGAATTGAAACATATTAAAATTATTCGAATTGGCACAAGAATGCCTGCTTTCTTGCCGTATAGGTTCACTGAGGATAAAGAACTTCTTGATATTCTGTCCAGGTATAATTTGCCAGATAGAAGGTTATATATTGTTACTCACTTTGACCATCCGAGAGAATTGACATCGCAGGCAATTGAAGCAATCGATGCCATTAAGAGTCGTGGGATAGTCATTTGTAATCAGACAGTTCTTCTTAAAGGCATAAATGATGATCCGCTATTTATCAGAAAACTCTTTAACAATCTTGCGTCTTGTGGAGTTGAACCATACTATCTATTTCAGTGTAGACCCGTTAAAAGCAGTCTTCATTCTCAACTTTCTCTGGAGGAAGGCTATAGTATCTTTGAAGAAGCTAAAGAGGGTATGGGTGGATTGGCAAAAAGAGCCCGATATATTATGTCTCACTTCCTTGGGAAAATTGAGATATTGCATATCGAAGAAGAGGATAGTTGTATAATAGGACATTTCAAATTTCATCAGGCACGCTATCCAAGGGATTATGGGAGATTCTTTACGATTGAATTACCTTATGGAACCTGTTGGTTGGATAGAGAAAGATTGGAAGAACATTTGTCAGTTGATTTTTGTGAACTTGAGGATAAAGCAAGTTATACCCGAACTGAAAATAATTTTAATTAATATCATTTATTTAATCTGAAATCAAAACACACAATATCAGTTTGTTCCCAAATATCTTTTTACTTCTGAAATTTCTATCAATCTTGTGAGTGGATTCTCAAGCTTCAATAATTCATCAACTTTAATAGCTTGCTTTACATCAAAATCCCCAATTTTTGTCCTTCTTAATGAAAGCATATATCCGCCGCATCCTAAATCTCTGCCTATGTCATCGCATAATACCCGAACATATCCGCCCTTTGACATTCTAACTCTGATTTCTGCTTCATCTTTGGAACATTGGATCAGATCTAACTGGCTAATCCTGATTTTTTTTGGTTTCCGCTCGACTACGATACCTTTTCTTGCATACTGGTAAAGTTTTTTACCTTTGACCTTTTTTGCAGAGTACATTGGAGGTATCTGTTCGATTTCACCGATATATTTATGGAGTGTTTTTTGTAAAGTGTTCTCATCAATGACATAATTCGTATCAACAGTTGTGATGACACCATCGCTATCGAGAGTATTGGAAGTAGCACCGAATTTTGCTCTTGCGATATATTCTTTTTCGAGGCTTGTAATTTTGGAGGATAATTTTGTTGCTTTGCCGATGCAAATTATCAACAAACCTGTTGCAACTGGATCGAGTGTTCCTGTATGCCCAATCTTCTTCCCCTTAAATATCCCCTTTATCCTTCTGATGACATCATATGATGTAATACCACTATTTTTATCTATTAAAAGTATACCATCCATAAATACCACATATTGTTGTCACGTTATTGATTATCTGGATTCCCACTTTCGTGGGAATGACATTAGCTGTATTATTTCAGGGATCTTCATTATGTATTTTCTTCAGCAATTTGTTTATATTATCTGCGTAATCGAGTGTGTCATCATATTTGAATGTCACCTTGGGGCAGTATTTCATATACTTTAATCGCTTCCCCAATTCTGCGCGAATAAATCCTGTGGCATTTTTCAGTCCATCTATGCCCTTTTTTATTTCTTCGTCTGATCCCATAATAGTCACGAATACAAGTGCATTTTGAAGGTCTCTCGTCACTTTGACTTTACTAACTGTTACGAATCCTACTCTCGGATCTTTGACTTTCTTCTGTAAAATGTCAGCTACTTCTTCTAATATAAGTTCTTCGACCCTTTTTATACGCTCTCTAAGTACCATTATATTAGTTCCACCTCATAATCATTTAATTCTATTTCGGGAAATGACTTGATATAATTAACTACTGAATTTATCAGCTTTTCAACCAGTACTTTATCTGATGAAACAGTAACAATAGAAACTGTAGCGCTTCTCCAGATATTTTGATTATCTGTCTCAGCTATCGAGACATTGAATTTATTTCTTACCCGCGTTTTTATCCTGTTCAGGATAGCTCTTTTGTCTTTCAATGAATTACACGATGATATGAAAAATTCACAATGAAGAATACCGATTATCATTTTACTTAAAATAGTAAGGTTATTTATTTAAGATATGTAGGATTTCAGATGTAGTGAGCACTTTTAGGTGCGTTTTTTAAACGGGTCTAAAGACCCTCCCTACAGGGTTTGTTCGACTTCCTCAAGCCTATACGCCTCTATTATATCTCCCTCTTTGATGTCATTATAGTTTTCAATCTTGATTCCGCATTCAAATCCCGAAGCGACCTTTTTGACATCGTCTTTTATTCTTTTTAATGATTCGATAGCGCCTTCGTAAATTACTTTACCGTCTCTTAACAATCTAACTTTAGCATCTCTCGCAAACTCACCGTCGAGGACATAACAGCCTGCTACGGTACCTGCCTTAGACAGTTTGAATACCTGTCTTATTTCTGCTCTACCTAAATAGATTTCCTTGTAAGTAGGTTCAAGTAATCCCAACATTGCATTTTTAATATCGTTTAGAATATCATATATAACTCGGTATGTTCTTATATCGACATTTTCTGTTTCGCTCAAGGCGATGGCGTTAGAATCAGGTCTTACATTGAAACCGATAATTACGGCGTCCGAAGCGCTTG
>CAZYWQ010000009.1:0-18455 GCA_964651675.1 uncultured Candidatus Sumerlaeota bacterium
AAATAGCGACCACACTTATTATTATTAATTGATTCCAGCGGATACTAAAATGAAGTCTATTACTACTTTACCTGCATTCAGTTCGTATGCATGGAAAGTGATGGCAAAAAATGGAACTAATAATTGGGGAGATTGGTCCACTGAACGTGTTGTTCATTACAAACCTCCTGAAAACTTAACACAGAACAAAAACAAACAACCATTCTCTGATGAGCCTGTGAACACTGCTACGGGTGCATACAATTATTCTCACCAAGATTTCATTATTCCGGGTCGTGGATTGCCCTTTGAATTTGCCCGATTCTATAATTCAAAAGCGACCTGTTCAACAGCTATGGGAAATAAATGGAAGCATACATATTTGATTTCACTCGAAGAAGATTTGGGCGATGGTTCAGTTGTAATTCACTGGGCAGATTGTACTGATGATTATTATTCACCTATAGGTAGCGGACAATATGAAAATGCCCATTTCGGTTACAGCGGAAAACTTATCAAGAATGGAGATGGAAGCTTTGATTTTACAACCAAATCTCTTATAATTTATCACTTTGATAATTCGGGTAGGCTTCTAACTATTTCTGACAGAAACGAAAACACATTAACATTAAACTATACTGGTAACAACATTGATTCAATAACTGACACAGTAGGAAGGACAATTACTTTTAGCTATGATGGGAACAATAAATTAATATCAATCACTGATCCTTTATCACGCACTATTGAATTTACTTATGACCTAAATGGTAATTTGAGCACTTACACAGATGCTCGCGCAAACACAATAACTTACTTTTATGATGGCAACCATAATCTAACTCATATTATTGACAAGCTAAGCAATCCACTTGTTACAAACGTTTATACTGATAATAAAGTCACACAGCAAACAAATGCCAGAAGCTTTGTATGGGATTTTAACTATACACCTGAAGGAATTAATACAGAAATTAATCCATTAAGTGGAGTAATAACCTATAAATATAACGAAAATTCTTGGATTGAACAAATTACTGATCCAAACGGCAATTCAGAGAAATATACCTATGATTCCAATGGAAACCGCATTGAAGTAATCAACAAACGAGGAAAGAAAACATCATACACCTGTGATTCTCATTGTAATGTTCTCACTATCACTAATGCTCTCGGAGATGTTACCACTTTTGAGTACAACAGCAATGACCAAGTAACAAAAATCACAGATGCGCTTGAACGGGAAACTTTATTTCAATATGATTCAAAGGGTAATTTAACAAGAATCACTCGTCCTTTGGGTCAGGTTACTGAATTCGAGTATGATTCTTACGGTCAATTAATTAAAATAACCGATCCATTAGTAAATGAAACAGCTTATGGTTATGATACGCAAGGCAACAGGACATCAATAACTAATGCACTAACTCACACAACACAATTTACTTATGATGATGTCGGAAGATTACTCAGCATCATAGAACCGAATACTGAAACCATTACTTACACTTACGATGAAAATGATAATCTCAAAACTACCACGGATCAAGATGTTCATTTAACTCAATATAATTATGATGCAAATGATAATCGAATCGGAATAATCAATCCGCGAACTTTCACAACCACCTTTTCCTATAATGAAAATAATATGGTTGAAAGTATTACTGACGATTATAGCAATTCAATTATTTATACTTATGATGAATTAGATCGAATGACAATGCTCACAGACCGCCGAGGGGAAGAATTTGATTTTACATACGATGCAGTCGGTAACAGAATCTCATCAAATGATGCAAACGATGAAACAACTTATTATTCCTATGATGCTGTTGGTAATCTATCGATTGTCAGAAATGCAAATAGTCATTATTCATATTTTATATATGATGATTTAGACAGATTAATTCAAGTCATCGATTCTATGGGGAATTGTACGGAATATGAATATGATGCAGTGGGTCGATTAATCAGTATGACCGATGCTAACGGTAATGTCACGACTTATGAATATGATGATTTAGACAGATTAACTAAAGTTACTGATTCGCTTTATGGCACAGCCAAGTATACTTATGATTTAAACGGTAATAGAACATCCATAACTGATCCAAACGGTCATCTAACTATTTTTACCTATGATGAGTTGAATAGGGTGTTTTCGGAAACCGATCCATTGGGGAATACAGTCAGTTATAGTTATGATGAGCTCGGAAACTTATCATCGCGAACTGATGGCAGAGCAAACATTACTAATTATTACTATTATGATACTCATTGGCTACAAACAGTTTCTTATCCTGATGCATCTTTTGTGTCATTCCTTTATGATGATAATGGTAATCGCACACAAATGACCGATTCGGTTGGAACAACTCAATATGCTTACGATAATCTTGATCGCACTACACAGGTTACTGATCCGTTTGGGAATATTATTGGTTATGGTTATGACGAGAGTTCAAACCGAACAAGTATAGATTATGATGCAGTTACTCCTGGTGTAAAGGTTGTTCAATATACCTTTGATGGCAATGGAAGATTGGCATCCTTAACTGATTGGGCAACGCATACTTTTAATTATTCTTATGACCCTGTGGGAAATATCATTGAATTAGCTTATCCAAATGGGTGCAAAGAAAAAAGGACTTATTATCCGAATGAAAGATTGTATAAGCTCTGGCATGAAAACCCTGATGAGACAAAATTTATCGAGTATACATACTACTATGACAATGTTGGTAACATAACAGGTATGGATAGAAAAGAAGCGGTTGAGAGAGAGTTCACGGCTGAGAGTGTTTTTTATACCTATAATGCTGCAAATGAGATTACATCAGCAAACACAGATACTTTCACCTTCGATGAGGATGGTAATCAGAGAGAACATACTTCTGATAGTGAAACAACAAACTATTCTTTTGATTATGAGAATCATTTAACGCAACTCGATCCTCCTGGAACTGATTTATATCAATTCACATATAATGGAGCAGGCGATCGCTTAAATTCAGTGGAAAATGGAGCAACAAAACGATATCTATTAGATTCGAATAAACCATTAACTGATGTCCTTGCTGATATGGATGCTTCAAATGCTATCCAACAATACTACCTTTATGGCATTGGACTTGTAGCACGCATCGATCCTTCCTCTGGAGACATTTTCTATTATCACCCAGACCACCTCGGCTCAATTATGGCAGTTACAGATAATTCAAACAGTATAACCGCTGCATTTACTTATGATGAATTTGGCGCTATTGCAAGTTCAATAGGAAGTGAAGAAGGACCTTGGAGGTATTGTGGAGATTTAGGTGCTCAATTTCCACAGAATAATAAATTGTTTCTACGTAACCGATTTGTTAATAATATTATTGGAAGATTTCTATCTGAAGATTCAATTATTTTCAACGTTTGCTCAACACAGGGTATTAATTCATACCTATATGTTCAGAATAATCCCATGAAAATGGTCGATCCTAGTGGACTAGTTATTGAAATAATTGGTTCTGTAAATTTTCAGAAAGAGGTTAATACATTAATTAATAAAATTCGTCAGTCATCCACTGGAGATTTATTAGTTGGATTTTTAGAATCACAATCAGTGGGTGTTACTACTATTAAGGAAGGTAGTGCATATCAGTTTAATCAAATTACTGGTGATGTAGAAATATTCACAAATGAAGAGGGAATTCCTTCCAAACAATCAATCTCTGAATTAAGTTATACTATACCAGGTATTCTTGAAGTAAAGGGAATTGAATATCCTCCCGAAATTTCACTAGCTCATGAATTAATACATGCAATGGATTATAAAATGGGTAAATTAGACCATTCATTAGGTCCGGACGGAGTTTCAATGAAAGAAGTCCATGCGGTTCGGGGACAAAATACTATACTAAAGGAATTGAATTATAGCAAATATAAATATTTAAGAAGATCTTATGATACCAAATATATTCGATCACATAATTTCAATATAGATATAGCTTCCGAGATAATGGCATATTTCAATTCGGATATTAACACAAGTAATTCTGGGAGAAGCAAATCAGATCAAGCATCAATAATTTTAGGTTCACCTATTAATTGGACAACAGCAGGTAGTACACCAACAACAAGTACACCAATGTTTTCATATTAAATAAGGCTGATGCAGAATAATTATTCAATTGAATTAGGAGACTAACATGGATTAAATCCATACAATCGAATTCTAATATAATTTCTTAAGAGGATAAGAACAATGTCTAAGAAACAGAAGAAATTAATTATGAAATTATTCCTTTTTAGTATATTTTTTCTCTTATCAATATGTTTATATGCATCAGAATGGGAGGAACTGGGGGGATCTGCAAGTGGTGGAGGTATTAGCAATACGGGTGCGAATTCAATATGGCCCGCTGTTGCTGTTAGCCACTATAATGAAGTGGTTGTTGTGTGGAAGGATGAAAGCTCAGGAGGGCATATTTATCTTAAAAAATTCCAAGGAGGATCATGGATTGAACTTGGTGGATCAGCATCGGGAACAGGTATAGATGGGTTAAGCAATCCGAATCTTCCTAGTGTAGCAATTGATTCACAAGGTCGGATTCTAGTAGCATATTGTTCGGACTGCCTTTATTTTAAGAGATGGAATGGTACTGCATGGGAAGAATTAGGGGGATCTGGAAGTTCAGGCATTGTGGCTAGTGGGGGGGGGGATTCTATTGGTGAGACTTTCGTAACAACCGACATCAATGGTCAACCAGTGGTGGGAATGACAGAAGGGAACTACCCCCAATTTGCATTAGCGGCATATTATTGGAACGGTGCTTCTTGGGAGTCGTTTGGGGGTGCCATACCATCGAATGGCACTAATTATACGCCCTCGATTGCACGAGCACCAAATGGTGATCTTTGGCTTGTGTGCGATCATGGCAATGAAAACGGATCAAATGCATCTATCTATGTATACCATTATACTGGGGGTACGTGGACATTGGAAGGGGATCTCTTTGCTTTGGCGAACAACAAAAGACCTAGCGTTGCAGTTGATTCTTTAGGACGCCCCGTAGTCACCTGGATGTCAGGAACTCTAGCCAGTAGCAATTATCGCGTTATGGTGGCGCGGTGGGATGGCGCCAGCTGGTCTGGTTTTGCAGACTCTGATACCGGAAATGGAATTTCCGACCCTTCCGATGATGCTGGATTACCCTCGGTGGCTATCGGTGAAGGCGATATGCCTGTTGTTGCTTATATCCAGGAAAGTAGCGCAAGCAATTGGCTTTGTGTAAAGGCTTTCAACGGAACTAGCTGGTCGGAGTTTGGTGCTAGTAGCGCGACTGAACCGGGATTAGCTAGCGGTTGCGGAGCCGTAGTATATTACCGCGATCATCCTACCCAAGACAATGGCTGGTTCCCTCATTTTAGAAAGGTAAGCATAGCCAGAAATTCTCGAGCACTGTTCTTCGTTGCCTGGGAGAGGGAGGCAGAAGATAATGTTTTTGGGGAAAAGTACGGAGAACTTGTTGCGGGAACCGGAGCTTTTACGTATAATTATGATGCACTCTACCGACTGACGGACATTAAAACCGCCAATGGCATAACCATTTCTTACGACTATGACTCAGCTGGTAATAGAATGCATAAGAAGGTTACGAGTAAATTAATGGTGAAAGCAGGGGAGCATAATCCTGGCCTTCGTAACTTGTCTAATACTGGCATAGATCTGCCAATTATGCAGGTGGCTTTTGATGTTACCAACGAGGAAGCCTTAGTGCTAAGATACGTAACTTTTAACTCTTTTGGAACGGGAAATGAAGTTTCAGACGTGTCTTTTGCAAGTCTATGGAATGACATCAATAACAATGGGGAAGTTGATCCTGGAGATACAAAAATTGGTTCAAATTCTTCTTTTACTCAGGATGATGGTCTATTAAATTTTTCAGGTTTATCACAGACAATTGCAGCAGGAGGAAGACTTAATTTGCTGGTAACATTTACACTTTCAGGAAGCGCTATACTTGGAAACACATTTCATCTCTCTTTATTGAATAGTAGAGACATTGTTGTGACCGGAGCATCTTCAGGAGAATACATCTATGCTCTTGGCTGTCCAGTAGATGGTGGAACATTAACAGTATCCGATGATACAGCACCACCAAGCTTCGGAGGAATTGAATCAGCAACAGCCTATGAAGGGGATATACTTCTGGAGTGGACACCAGCGACTGATATTTCTGAACCTATTACATATAATATCTATGAAGCCACATCCTCTGGAAGTCAAAACTTTTCATCTCCTTCCTATTCAATAACAGATACAACAATGCCAATTTCAAATTATTTGGTTACCGGATTAGGCTTGGGACCAACCTATTATTATGTTGTGAGAGCAGAAGATTCTGTTGGTAATGAGGCCAACAATTTGGAAGAGGCATATGCTACTCCTTCGGATTCGACACCACCTGATTTTGATGGCATTCAATCAGCAACCGCCTTGCTTGATGGAAGCGAAGATGTGAGGCTTACATGGAATGCAGCAACCGATCCCTCAATACCTATTACTTATAATATTTATTGGGCGACATCATCAGGTGGACAAAACTTTGCAACGCCGAATGAGAGCACGACTGGATATAGCATAGATATTGATGGTCTAACAGAAGGACAAGAACATTTCTTTGTTGTAAGAGCAGAAGATGCGCATAATAATGAAAGCACCAACATAGAAGAATTATCAGCAACACCAACAGCTTTAGTGGATTCTGAACCGCCTTTATTTGGAGGTTTAGAATCAGCCACAGCACCTAATGATGGGAGCAATCGAATTAATTTGAGTTGGAGTGTAGCCACAGATGATTCTCTACCAATCAGTTATTGCATATATCAATCACTCATATCAGGTGGACAAAACTTTTCATCACCTGCATATACAACACAATCGTTAACTTATGAGATAACAGGTCTCAATAGTGGACAGACATATTATTATGTGGTAAGGGCGAGAGACGCATTAGGAGCGGAAGACGAAAATGAAGTAGAAAAATCGGCAACTCCATTAGACACAATTGATAACGATCCACCCGTATTTGCAGGACTCAGAAGAGCAACAGGTTCAACAGATGAAAGCAAAAAAATATATTTAAGTTGGGATTCCGCTCAAGATCAATCATTACCAATAACATATCACATCTATCGAGATACAATTGCAGGGGGAAACATTGGGACATTAATAAAATCAGTACAAGGAATGACTTTAGAAGATCGAATGGATGAAGTGGCAGAATTTAATCAGATCTATTATTATGTTGTAAGGGCTGAAGATTCCGGGGGAAATGTCGAAACAAATATTATAGAAAAAAACGCGCAAGCCACTGACGAATTACCTCCCATATTTGCGGGTTTAGAAAATGTTGTTCGAGGAGATGGATATGCAGACTTAAGCTGGAGCGCTGCATCTGATATCAGTTCACCAATAACATATAATGCCTATAAATCCTTAGTATCCATGACAGTGAATCCTGCGGGATATAACTTTGGAACACCTGAGGCTACAACACAGGATCTGACTTGTAGGATTAATGGCTTAGATAATGAAACTGTTTATTATTTCATCGTAAGAGCACAAGATACATATAATAATGAAGATGATAACGAAAAAGAAATAGAAAGTAGACCTACAACAGCTACTCATTGGTTCTTATTTGAATAAAAGCTCAAACTATAAAATATATATAGTCTATATTGATTAAAGGAACTTTTTAAAGTTGTAGAAGTAATCTCTATGCGGATATAAAAAGAGAAAAATCCATATTATTTATCATAACACCATTCTCTTAAGAGTAAATGCTGTCCTCGAAGCAGGATACTAAAATAACGCTTGCACCTTATTACACTTGCACAAGCACTTATAAAAAAGGAAATCGTACCCAACGAAGCATTCCTACAAATAAATAGAAACATACAAAAAACAAGAACAAGTTAAGCGTGTAGATAAATCTTAAATAACAGAAAAAATTTAACTTGACATAATAGAAGAAACAGTATAGCAAATACAAGATAATTCATAATTTGGGTTTTATTATAATTACTATAATCGAAATTCTATTATTTTTGAATGTTTAAATAGAGAACTTATACACTGGTTTTAATATTAATTCCATCAGAGTATCTTTCATTAACTCCGCAAGGAACAATACAGCATACGAATATTTTATAGAACTTTCTATCAAAATTATTCTATATCCAGATTGAAGTACAATATATAGTAATCCTAATAAGGGGTGATAATATAACCTCGTTTCATCAAGCAATTAATTATGTATTTTTTAATTATTATCTAAGGGAATTTCTATGAACATACAGGAAAAGTATGAGAAACTTGTAGAATTAAACGTATGGTGTTCGGAAGCCAAAGACAATGAAAACGCATGGGATGAGTGTATAGATAAAGTGTTAAGTATTCTTGCTGATGTTTTTGGATTTGAAGGAATACTGCTAACTAAGATTGATGATTTAGATCCAATTATTAAAGGAACAAATGTATATCATCTTAACAAAGGACTGATAAGGGCTACTAAACGTGTACTTCATGACAAACAAAGTAAAGATGAAGATATTCTTTCTATTATATATAGAACAAATAAACACAGGGTTGTTGATCCTAATAATAAATCTGATCCTTATTGGAACAATCTTCACAAAGATACAGTGATAAAGTTTAAATTAACTTCACCAATTCTTTTTTTTCCACTATTATATCAAGGAAAAGTAGAGGGTATTATTCACGCACAAGGATCTAAAATGAATATGAATAATAATTCATGTTATTATAAAGACTTGTTGAACTTCACAACACCACTTGCCTCAACCCTTGCTGCACGAAGAAGATTAGATGAAGCAAGAAGAGAACGATTCTTATCTGAAATAGCTACCAAAATAAACGCTGAATCTAATTTCGATCGTAGGGTATTTATAATGCTCACTGCAGCAAAAATGGAAGAAGGATTCCGCTTTTCCAGAGCTTTCTTCTTTTCTACTGATCCCCGTCTCAAAGGTCATCCTCTATTTGGTGTTATGGGTATCGGACCCACGACAAAATTTGAATTGGAAAAAAATAAAAGAAAAACTAATGGGTATACAATTGATCAATATCTCAAAAATTACGAGCAAATAGTTCTTAAAAACAGATTCAACAGAAAGATAGTAAAATTAATAGAAGAAAAAGTAAAAGATAATAAGTGGAATTTTAGGAAACTCAGAGAGGTTTTGAAATCCGGTGAATTGATGATTGTTGATGGATCACCAATCAATGGTTCTGAAAACCTTATGGGAAAAGATTTTTGGGCTGAGCAGAGTGTTCTAATTCCACTTATTTATGAAAAACATGATAGTGTTGGAGTTGTAATTGTAGATAATCGTTGGAGCGAGAAGATTCCACTTAAACCAAGATCAGAAGCTTTACATAGATTCTTAACGCCTCTTACTTCAGCATTTTGCCCATCACATGATGTAACTACAATTCATGGAGTCGGGGAAGAACTGAGAAGATTAGAAATGCAGGCTGGGGATAAAACAAGACAAAAAGATCAAGACACTTTTGAACCCATATGCAATCAATTCGCAGAGATTATAGGTAAAAGACTAAATGCTCGTATTACATCTATCTTTATTTATGATTCCTCAAGCGGCCATTTGGTAAGACAGGGATTTCATTTGGATAAAACAGTTAGTGGAGGGAAAAAAGATTGTAATTTTGACGAGAAATATCGCTGCCCTCACCCCGATATAGAACGTTTACCAAAGAGATCATATGCTATTATTAAGTCCTTCCATACGAGGAAAAACTTTCTCTATAAAACATCCAGCGAAATAGCCAGTATTCCTTTACAGGATTCTATCAGAAAATTTAATAAGGTTTTACCATCAAAAGAAGTAATAAAAAGCGTTCTTATTGTTCCACTTACTTTTGAGGAAAAGCAAGTGGGAGTAGTGCGTTTAATCAATAAGGCTTCTTCCTATGGCTCAAAAAATCTTGAACCTCATGGCTTCACCATTCAGGACACTTTTACTCTCGAAGTTATTGTTAATCAGCTGGCTCCTCATGTTCGTTATCAGATTCGGGAAAACCAATATCTAATACTCAACAAAGTCCGCAAAGAAATAGCAAAAACACTTAACAGATATGAGAAAGCCGAGATTATATGCAAATTCGTAGTTAAACATTTAGGTTACCATCTTTGTGTAATACGACTAAAAAGTGGAGAACAGTTTTCCTATCTTGTTCACTCAGCCTCTATTCCTGATGAGAAAATTAAAAGCCTAGAAATCATAAAAAAACCTCTTGGTAAACACAGCTTATCATGGTCAGCTTCCTTAAAAAATGATTCTCAATGTTATTCTAATATTGACAAAGTACCATCAAAATTCAGCACTGCAGAACTAAAAAGATTTGCAAAACAAAACTCTTATCTCTCCATAGCCACCATTCCTATTTTAGCATCCTTAACAGGTCAAAGCGGTAGTGAATGTGTTGGTTCTCTCGTAGTTCACTCAAAGATTAAACGACAATTCGACAGATTCGAACAAGAAATATTATTGGAAATGGCAACTATCTTATCAAAAGAGATTATTCTTGAGAAACGATTAGCTGTCTCTAATTTTATTTTATCTAAGGGGAGTTTTGAGCTTCTCTCGGACAAGGGTGTAGAACAAGCACTAAAAAACCTTGTTGGTCTACTAAAAGATGCTTTACAAACTCTGGGAGTGCAGGGGGAAAAACGGAGCTCCTTTGATAATCTAACTTTTATTATCACTGTCAAACGCGGTGATAGATTTGTCCGCGAATTTGGATATGGACCTCACTGGAATGAATACAAAACATCTTCCAATCTCCAAACGCAACCCAAAACACCTGGCTCAGATTATGTTACAGATGAAGGTATTGCCGTGTGTGCAAAGATTGTCCAAGAAAGAGGCAAGACCTATGCTATGATAATAAACGCCATAAAAATTGACACACGCAAATCAACAAACGAATATAATGGAGTATTGATACCACAAATCAGAAAAGTTCGTGAATTGAAATATAAGATCATCGTTCCATTAAAACTCGGTAATAGAGTAGAAGGAGTTTTAATTGTTTACAACGATACTGATGAACCATTCGGTATTGAGCAATTAGAAGTATTTCTTGATCTTAGTCCATTTATGGCTATGGTCTTGCGATTAGAGAAAAGATTAGACATCATGGCGGAAGTTGGTAGAGTTCTCAACGAGGAAACAGATCAAGAAAGAATTTTAGAACTCTTTTTGCAAAATACAAAAAGCATCCTTCCTCCCGAAGGATTCGAAGTTTCATTTGTTCATTTTGACACAGAATTTCAAGATCTAATCTATAAAAAATACATAGATTATTTAGGAAATGTGATTTCATTAAATATTAAAATTCCAAAGGATAAGTTTTCGATATCCAGGTACCTTTTAAATCAGTTTAAAAAAGAAGGAGAACAGGGGAAAAAAGTTGTTATTTGGCCTGATGATTTTCCAAGTTGGAAAAAGAAGAAATGGGTACCGTTCATTCAACCGAATTTCAAAGGCAGAGTTATTGCAGAGACTGATACAGCGTTAATTTGTCACAAAGAATTTCTGGGTGTATTATGTGTTACAAAGAGATCAACTACAAAAGATGAAAAGCCAAGAATAAATCAATTCAGTGTACTTGACAAGTTTAGAGTTCAATCCATCGGTGATCACCTTGCCAGTTGTCTGTATCGTTTAAAAATTATTTCTGAGCAAAAGCGAGAGGAAATATCTAAATTAAGAGCTATTGATAAATTTCTCGAGCAAATATTCTCGAGAAAGAGCATACCCATAGAAACAATGCATCAATCTATTGTGTCATCAGTAAATAAACTTATAAATGGCGCTGGTTGCTCCCTTTTCCTTCGATTAGATTATGTTTCTTGGGATACACATGAAGATAAAGACCGATTTGTATTAGTCGCCACAACCGGTCTTATTGATAGAAATAAGAACATAACTTATCAACCGACTAAGGAACAAATTATTAATCAGTGTTATTATAATAGTGGAGAAGGATTAACAGGTTGGGTAGCCAAATATGGAGTAACTCTTAGAATTAATAAAAGAGAAAAAGATTATCTTAGTCTAAAACGTAGAAATCTTATAGATTTAGGATTCGTTAAGAAAATAGGTGGTGAATCGAGAGTCTCTATCCTGTGCTGGAAAGACAAAGTAAAGGAAAACACCCCGATCTCCACAGAATCTTCTCCATATTTAGCAGTACCAGTTAAATTAGGAAATGAAGTTATAGCAGTGATTCGTGTTTCAGAGATCAACACGGATGCAAGAATGAAAGGGAAAATGAGTTTTACTGAATTCGATGAACGAGTACTTGAGTTATGCAGTCGATATATACTTTCCAGCATTATACTCGCTCATCGTTTAATTGCCTACAAGGAAACTGCAGAAGATGTTACGCGAGAGCTTGGGCATGCCTTGACAACGAGGGTAGGATTAGTAGAGGCCTCTTTAACCACTCTTGAAAATAAAGTGGGTAAAAAATGTAAAAAGTATCTTGTAAATGCAAGAGATGCTGTTGATTTTCTCAAACATGCTGGTGAAATATCAGGAAGATATTATCAAGCAGAGAAAACCAATCTTAAGAAAAGAATTGATATCGCTTTCTTACTTGATAAAATAATAAAGGGACTTATTAAGGATAAACGTATAAAATGGAAAAAACCTAAGCAAAGATATTGGGTATTAGGAAACGAAGGTTCCCTTGAGAATGTTTTTTTTGAAATGCTTGTGAACTCTTGCGAGTTTACAGATCATAAAAATGGACAAATCAACTTGCACGTGAGAAAAGAGAACATGAATTGCATAGTAGATATCATTGATAACGGACCTGGTATTCACCCAAGTTTGAGAGGAAGGCTTTTCAATCTTTTTGCGTTTTACCCTGAAGATAGATTAGGAATTGCTTTGGCTATGTCAAAGCGGATAGTAGAGAAACATGGAGGTTCAATTTGTGAAACCAATCCTAAACGAGGTGCTCATTTCAGAGTAACGCTACCATTAATAAAATAACTAAAAGAAATACTAGAAACAAGGAGAATAAGAATGAAGAACAAAAAACAAATTGTACTTATAATAGAAGACAACAAGAAGTGGCAAATAGAGATTCAGCATTTACTAGAAAGCTTTAAAGTTAAATTTCTGGTAGCCTCCACCATAGCAGAAGGACTTAACATCGCCAAGGAATTTAGTAAGAAACCTTCAAATTTAATTGATTTAGTTATCTTAGATATGCGTATTCCATTTAAAAAAAATACAAAAACAGACCACAAAGGAGGTATAAAATTTATCAAATTACAACTCTATAACTTCTTTCATAATACCCCCCCAATAATTTTTTTTACAGCTTATCCAAACTATGACCAATGCATTGAAGCAATTAAAGACGGAGCATATTATTATCTACCAAAGTCGAGTCATATACCAGGGGTTAATAATTCCGAAAGGCTTATGAAAATGTGTGGAGAGATTCTCTGTAAGGAGAAGATTAAAGCTAAACACAAAAAACAACCCGATGAAGGTTGGTTTAAGCGAAATCATATGAAAGTTCGAGAAAGATATTCCAAAAAGTATGTTGCCTTTGTGGCTACCGATAAAAAATTAAAAATCCTAAAGCCCATAAAAATGGAAAAATTAGATGGTGTGAAAATCTTAATCTCAAATACTTATGAAAAACTTAGACAATGTATTATCGAAGACGAACATCTAATAAATATTTTACCACTTATCGTATATATAGAAGGAGGAATAGAATGACTAAAGGTTCGCATGGAAATGGTGCTTTTTGGCATTATGGGAAATGTAATTGCTGCATTAATCCAAACTACTATAAGACGCCACCTTCACAATATGAGAATTTGGTGGAAAAAGCATTGAAAAACGAAAGAATTAAAATAAGGATATATGTTTATCCATCTAGTGAAAACCCTTATTACAAATATTACGGTGAACCTATAATAGTAATTGTTGATAGTGGCGCAACAACTTCAGTATTTTACGAAGAAACCGCAAAATCCTTAGATATAGATGATGAGATATTAAGAAATGGAAAGGGGAGCATTATTACTCTATTTAATGAATTATCGCAACCTTGTTTGAAATATAAGATACCTATCAATTTGGGAAATAGATATCAAGAAATTTCCGTTTTATGGCCCATTGACATTCCCAGCAAAAAACTGATGAAGCGCTCTCCGAAAAAAGAAGATATTCTAGGGATGGAAGATGTTTTATCTCAAAACATGCTCTGTTTAACTCCAGAAAAGTTATATATATTCCCCGTAAAAAGTGATTAAGATTATTACGGGATACTAGTAGTGGAGAGAAGCAAAGGGCCAAAATAGAGTATGTATGTCTGTAGTAGGGATTATCATAAAAAGCAAGCACAAGAGGACATTTGGGAGAAGGAACAAGCTTTCAATAATTCAAATATATGTGAGACTGAAGAAATTGTAATAGATAGAAAATATTTCGCATGAGAAATTAAAACGCATTTAGGTCACTCGTAGTATATAATGTAAAAATAAACATGCGACCAACCCCAAATTTTTATATCAACAAAGTTTAGCTCGTTTTAACTCAGAGAACTTCTTACTTACCCCAATCTTTTAAAGTCAGCACACCTTTTCATAACTCCATAAACAAATTATTTATTTCTATATAAGCTAATTGCAAATTCATACAGCTTATTCTATATACCTTAAATTACAAATGTAGATAATTTAATAGATAAATGTTAACCTATTCAATCTTCGCCAAAAGCCAATCTATATTAAGTTGTAAGATTATGTGGAGACTCATTTAAGAATTCAAAATATTGTCCTTGTATTAAACAAAGAGCAAAAAATGCATATTATGCTAACAACAAATAATAAGTAACTAAAGAAAATTTCCATTAATAGCGTTTTAGATATTTTGTTGGCTGAACTTAATTGCCACATGGCTTTAAAAGAGTGAAATAGTTTTCAAAAAATCATATTAAGGAGTTTAAATTAGCGATAATATGAAAATACTGAAACTCGGTTGCGAAAAAATCATGCATAAATCAGCTCGAAGAAGCTTAAGACCAAGACTAAATTTATCATCTCACTTAAAAGGTATTACGTTTTCTCTTTTTCACAATAATTCAAACGATTTTGAAGATGATAAAAATTACCAAAATAAAACCACAAAGCGAGTGAATATTTCCACTACGGTAAGCAAGGTATTCGAAAACAAACTTAAGATATTAAGAGAAGCGATTGAGGAGATTGATTCAGAGCTTGAGAGACGCAAATTCCTTAATCATCACTTTGAGAAACAGATAGACGGTGAAATTGAGGAGTGCCAGGACCTTCTCGGCAAACTACCTTACCCTTGGAGTGAAGGATTCTTGCCCAAGATGGAGTTCATCCGTATTAGCCTGCATAAATCATTACTCACCCGGAAGAAAGATAAGCGGACAGAGGAACTCAAATACTGGGATGATGTTGTGTCCTTGCTCAAAGAGAAGAGAAAGCTTCTCCAGGAATATGAGAACCTAATAATGACAAGAGAGTCATTAGAAGAGTGAATCAAATAGAAGATCCTTATGAAAATAGAGGATGTTTTCAAGAAGCTAAAGCCCATTACAGGAAGTAACCTTGATAGGATATGGTTAGAGTATATTCTTGCTGATTCAACTACGCAGAAGGCTATTGAGGATGCCCTGAAAATAACACTGGTAAAGAATCTCAATTAAACATTTGAAGAGCGGGAGATACTGTTAGAATCCCCACCCAAGATTGTTTCACAAGGAGAGTATCCCCTCGGTGTTGTTCACTACGGCGATGAAAGGTTTCACCTATTTGGGATTAAAGAGTATGAATGGTTCAGGCTCTCAATGATATTTCCTCTTATGTTGATGAGGGAGAAATAGTTGCCTTGATTGGACCTAATGGTGCGGGGAAATCTACTGCTTTAAAGTCGGTTTGTGGTCTTTTAAAACCAACAGATGGTGAAATAAAATCCGGTGATGTGATCTATTGAGGCGAATCGATTAAAAATATTCCTCCACATGATTTGGTCAGAAAGGGGATTTCTCTTGTGCCCGAAGGAAGAAGAGTTTTTCCTACAATGACCGTCTCTGAAAATTTAGAGATGGGTGCGTATATAATAGATAATAGACTTTCTACACAGGACAATAGACAAAAAAAAGAGGGGAAGTCTGTAGTCCAGGGTGTGATGTCCAAGGTCTTCGATCTATTTCCTGTTTTGTATGAAAGAAGAAAGCAAAAAGCAGGAACATTAAGCAGTGGCGAACAACAGATGTTAGCAATCGGAAGAGCTTTAATGCTTAATCCCAAATTATTATTGCTTGATGAACCATCATTAGGACTGTCACCCAATTATGTAGAAGATGTTTTTGAAAAAATTAAAGAGGTTAATCAAAACGGAACGGCTGTTTTAGTAGTCGAGCAAAATGCTCAAACGGCATTAGAATACTGTCATCGAGGATATGTGTTTAAAATTGGTGAAATTTTCTTAGAAGACACAGGGGAGAATCTCCTCAAGAACGAAAATGTCAGAAAATCATTTCTTGGTGAGATTTAACCTTACTAATCTTGTGTAAACAATAAATAGTGAAATCTTTAAAAAGCTAAAATAATTTCTCTTAATCCAAATGCTACTAAATAGATGTATATTTACCCATATCATCATTTGCTTTGAAAATATCAGAAGAGGCAAGAATAGATAAAAGCAAAAACGAGAGTTTTTTTGATTTTAATGACAGTTGTTGTTGTAGTTGCACTCAGTATGTTGTTTTATAAGTATCAAAAACTCAAAAAACGACCGGGAAATTATTTTAAAGAGCTGACTAAAAAACAAATGTTTCTATTCCTAAACAAGAAAAAATTGGAATCGATTATTTGGTATTACATCCCTTAGAAAATCATGCATCTGATAATTATACTCTGGAAGATAAAATTGATGACTTGATAGGAAAGATTGACAATTTGAAATGATGTTTGTTAATTTAGAATTAGTATGTAGAGTGTAATAGAGCAAAAAACCCCATAAGTCCAAAAAAAAATCAGGATAATAGAGCCGATTGAATCACATTTGCGTGAGTATTCTCCCCTGTGAAAGTAATCCTGTCCCGATCTTAAAACACAAGACTTATGTGTTATGCTACAAGGCTTTATGTCGTTAAGTTTAGATTTAACGACATAGAAAAATCTACTAAAAATCTAGTAAGTTATTGTTTATCAATATCTTATAACAATTACCCAAATTGTTGCATTTCTAAAAAGACAAATTTGATAAAAAAGTTTAGTATACTATACATTTTTACTCTATTTTTTAGACAAGAATTCTTAATGTTACAGAACACAAATACAGGCTTCTTGACGGGTGATTTTCTGTTCGTTAATGATTCCCTTTTTCTATTCTCATCAATTCGTATTAATACCCTATCTATATGTTATTTCGTAAAATCTCTAATCACATTTTCAATTAAGACCAAATACAGCTTGAATCCGATCCATTCTCACAGGGAACAAAGGTGTAATGATAATCAATAAATGTTGACAAAGAGAGATATTGGATTACAAAGCAAATTGAGATGATTTCAAATAAATATTCAAAATAACGAATACTCAGAAACATTACAGTTTAGAGAAAGACGAATACCTCTGAGTATAACTCGCTATCCCACCCCCAGCAGAGTGAGGGGGCTTTGTTCGGAAATGACAAATGAATATATAACTTGATACAGTCAATCAGAATCATTTTACTAGCGATGTAAAACATAATAAGAATCTTAAGATCAAAATTGGGATGTGTAATATTTTTCAATAATCAAAAGGGAATAGGTATACGAAAATGGTAGATAGCTTTTTGAAAGCGGTAGAACTTTATTTGCAGGAGAAAAAGGAAGAAGTGAATAAGTATGCTGAAAATTATAAAGAAACGCACTGGTTAGAGGAGAAAATGAAATGCCCTATGTATTTGAAAATAAGCATAAAGAAGTTTTTCAAGGAGAATGATAACATATCTGTTTACATTTACAAATTAATCCCCCAAAATCTCCCTATCGTATCTAAAAAACGGTTTTCATCTAACAATATATTTATTTTAAATAATGTTCCCTACGTAATTTATAGAAACCAATATCAATGCTTATTTCAGAAACAATTTACAAAAGAGCAAGCTGACAAATTAAAAGAGATGTTGCGGTTAATTGAAAATCAGCTTTATCTTGATTATAGACAGAGCCTAGCCTTTTTAATCCAAAAGTTTTTAATCCTAAAAGATTATCATTTTGAAGGAGTAGAGAAAGATAAGCCCAAATTCAATTTAGCTCTTTTAATCGATTCAATCAATCTTTCTTCATTAATCGGATCATTTAATCCTGTCAGTTATAG
>CAZYWQ010000010.1:0-7680 GCA_964651675.1 uncultured Candidatus Sumerlaeota bacterium
CTTTAGCTGATTCTTTCATTACATCACCGAGTTGTCCTGTTAAAATAAGTTCACTCTTGCCCTTTGTTGCACTTGATTCGATGAACAATATCTGCCCACCAACAGGTGTCCAGGCTAAACCGATTGATATACCCGGCATACCCATCCGTTCTGCTATATCCATCATATATTTGGAAGGTCCAAGATACTTTTCCAAATTCTTTATGGTGATTTTTGCCTTTTTTGTTTCACCTTCTGCAATTTTCCTTGCAACTTTTCTGCATATTCTTGCAATTTCTCTCTCGACATTTCTCAATCCCGACTCTCGTGTGTAATCTTCGATTATTTTCACCAGAGCGTTCTCACCAAATGATATATTCGATCGTTCAAGACCATTTTCTTTCAACTGTTTAGGAACGATATACTTTTTAACAATCTCTAATTTTTCACCAATGGAATATCCTGATATTTGGATTATCTCCATTCTATCGTGTAAGGCAGGCGGAATGGTGTCGAGGATATTACCCGTTGTGATAAACATCACATTCGTAAGGTCAAAAGGAATATCGAGATAATTATCAGTAAAAGAAAAATTCTGTTCAGGATCAAGAACCTCAAGGAGAGCTGAAGCAGGATCGCCTCTGAAGTCTTTCCCTATCTTATCAACCTCATCAAGCATAAAAACAGGATTATTGGTTCCACAAGACTTGATGCCCTTGATAATCTTTCCGGGCATACTGCCTATATATGTTCTTCGATGACCGCGAATCTCTGCTTCATCGTGCAATCCACCTAAACTCATCCGATAAAACTTCCTTCCCATTGCCCTTGCAATCGATCTTCCTAACGAAGTTTTACCAACTCCTGGTGGTCCGACAAAACATAATATCGGTCCTTTATTATCATGTTTAAGTTTTCTTACCGAAAGATATTCCACAATTCTCTCTTTAACCTTGTGCAATCCATAATGGTCTTCTTCGAGAATGGAATAAGCCTTTTTGATATCCAGATTATCTTCACTACCATAACTCCAGGGAAGATTAATAATCCAATCAAGGTAGTTTCTACTAACGGCATATTCAGAACTCGCTGGAGAAATATAAGAAAGTTTATTTACTTCTTTTAATGCTACATTCTTGACATTTTCGGGCAGGACTTTTTCTTCAATCTTTCGCTGTAGTTCTCTCGCTTCATCCGTATAATCTCTCTCATCCTCTCCCAACTCCTTTTTGATTGCCTTAAGCTGTTCTCTTAGATAATATTCCCTTTGAGTTTTATCAATCTCGGTCTTAACCTGAGATTGAATCTTTGAACCCAACTCAAGAATCTCGATCTCTTTGTTGAGATAAAAGAGTATCTTCTCCAATCTCTTTTTAGGATTAAAGATCTCAAGGATTTCCTGTTGCTCACCAGTTTTCTGAATAATATTCGATGCGATAAAATCTGCCAATTTGCCTGGTTCGTGAATATTCATTGCTGCGATGCTCAAATCTGATGGCAGCGATGATAGAGTGATTACTTTATCAAGCAGATTAATAACGCTTTTAACCAACGCTACAGTTTCTCTATCGGTTGGTTGGACTTCTTTTACCTTATCAATCTTTGCTGATAGATAAGGCGTTTCTGTCAACTCCTCAGAAATCTTAATCCGAGATAAACCATGAACAAGCAATCGAATCGTGCCGTCTTGAATCTTCAATAACTTCAAAATCAATGCGGCTGTTCCCACTCTATATAATTGTTGAAACCCTAAATATCCTTCTTCGTCTGATTTTGTTGCAAAAAGACCTATCATCTTGTGTGACAAAGAAGCCTCATTTATCAACCGCTTGTTTCTCTCATCATTAATGATGATGGGAGCAATCATATAAGGGAAAACTACCAAATCCTTGACCGGTAAAAGGGGAACTACCGATGGGATATCATAAGAGTCTGTTCTCAACAAGTTATCCATCTCATCCACTATGCTTTCTTTTAAACTGTCAACCATTAACAAGCTCCTTTTTAATCAGTTATTATACAACCCTATCGCCACAGTTATAGCACCATTCACAACTACATACTACTTTACATCAACACTTATGTCTTTTTTCCTTTTGCCTTCGATTTTCGGGATGACTACTTTAAGAAATCCGTCTTTATAATATGCTCTAATATCGTTGAGACTTAGTTTGGTAGGAAGAGCGAACAATCTTTTAAAATTACCATAATGAATCTCCATAAGATGATAATTTTCTTTCTGGGCATCTGGCTCTTCAACTCGACTTCCCTTGATTACAAGATGAGAATTTTCAATCTTTATTTCGATGTTCTCGTTCTTTACTCCTGCAATCTCCATCTTGATTACTATACTGTCCGCTGTTTCATATAAATCCGTCGGCGGATTCCAAATCTTGTCTGAGAGAGAAAATAACGGTCTTTGAGAAGAAAAGAAATTATCAAGGACCGTTTTCATCTTTCCCTGTTGGTCTTCATAATTGTCAAAGAGTATATCATCGAAATGCCCAGCCATCTTACTCTTCCTCTAAATGTTATTTACTCAATAATAGTATATAACATATAGTATAAACAATCAATGCTATTTAAATCCATATACCTTATCGCATAAAATGAAACATCTCTTAATCTAAGATTGAAAAAAGAGTTATTACGTTGCATAATATTTTATTGTTAAGGTTATAACATCGTCAGGGATGTTGAACTTCTTGACGGTTTTTTGTGGAGTTCAAAACGTGCAGGATCAACGTCGCATTTCACCCACATCATTACAGACAATATATTCTTGATATGAATTGAGAAAGTAGATACTTTAAGCTAAACCTTTAGTCTTTTATAAACCTGATTCAATTCTTCTTTAATTGGAACAAGTTTCTCGAATAGAGGTTGCCCTCCCCAGCCCTTCTCTTTTGAAATTGTTTCTATCTCTTCGATATGCTTTATAGCATTATCGATATCCTTGGATGATTGAATCATTTTATCAGCAACACTTCTTTTTGCAGCATTAACAACTTCAGCGAATTCTTTAAACTCATCTTTCTTTCTTATTTTTGTCTCAGTAAGTAAGTCGCCGTCGATGAATTTCTTCAAATCTTTCTGGATGTGATAAATAGGACCCACAATTCTATGCGATATTAGAATCCCTTTCATAACATTGAATATCGAAAGAAGAATAAGAATTACTATGAGCTGAAATAGAATTGTTCCCCAATCGTGTTCTACATCCCCGACTACAAATAAGAAGAAGTATGCCGAAGCAGCGAAAATCACAATGGCTACTACTGACTCTAATACGAGGATTCTTAATAAATATTTGAACTGAAAGTTCTTATCGATAATATATTGCCTTCGCCTATTCCTTTGAGATTTTTCATTCATCTAATCTTCCTCCCTTTATTATTTACTATAAAAATTATGGATTATTACTCATTATGTATTTATGATTTTGATATAGTAATCATCCTTAGTATTATACATTTGATCTGAGCCAGCACTAAAAACAAGATAGCCCCAGTCATACCTTTCGCATCTATAATTCATCCCCCAGGAATCTACTAACACAGACTTGCTTGCACTCGTAAATGTCTTCGACATAAATGAATCGAAATTACTTGGATAACCACCATTAAGCACTTTATACTGTTCCATTGCTGATTTAATCTGTCTTAATTCGATAGCTGTAGAGATTCCTTTGGCAAATTGGATTGGTGAAGTTAAAAACTTACGAAAAGTTAAGGAATAACTCCATAAGAAATATATCACAACAAGATATATAACTGTCCTGATCATCTTCTTCACTTATTACCTTCCGCTTAATTTTGTGCGATATTAACTCATCGAAAAATAATTATTATAACATTAGATTATGATTATATTTTTCTTATTGATTTTTGTCATCAGAAATACAATCTTTGAAAAATATGAAAACACTCAAAATCCATAAATGGAACCTAAGTCCAAAAGAAGCAATAAAACTCCAAATCGCATTGAAAGATAAACTCGATCTGAAATCTTCATTAAAAATTTCGCATATCGGACTAATAGCAGCCTGTGATGTGGCATATTTCAAACAACAAAACCTCTGTGTTGCAGCAATTGTTGTTTGCGAATTCAAATCGATGAAGATTGTTGAACAAAGCACAATAAGAATACATTCTCAATTTCCCTATATTCCAGGACTACTTTCATTTCGTGAAATTCCTCCCCTGATTGAGGCTACCGAACGATTAAAAACCGAACCGGATGTCTTCGTCCTTGATGGTCAGGGAATCGCACATCCGAGACGCCTCGGATTAGCTTCCCATTTCGGTTTATTGGTCGATAAACCATCGATTGGTTGTGCAAAAAGTAGATTAATTGGTAACTATGACCCGTTAAATTATAAAAAGGGAAGTAAGTCGTTTCTATATATAAACAATGAAAAGGTCGGCATTGTATTAAGGAGCAGAGATGGTTGTAATCCTATATTCATCTCTCCTGGGCATAAGATAAATATTCAATCTTCTCTCAATATTATTAAACATTGTCTAACCAAATATAGAATCCCCGATATACTGAGATATGCTCATCACCTATCCAACAAATAAAAAACATCATAAATAGCTTAAATACAACAGATGAAGAGGATAAAAAGACAAAATATATTGACTATTGAAAAATCGCCGATTAGATTAATAGCACTTAATTATTAAAAGTTAACGCAAGTAGGAGTAAATGTTATGCTAATTTACCTAAACGGGGAGTATGTTACAAAAGAGGATGCGAAAATATCTATATTTGATCATGGATTGTTATACGGTGATGGAGTATTTGAAGGAATTAGAGTTTATGACGGTTGCATTTTCAAGTTAGATGACCATCTTGAAAGGCTCTATAATTCAGCAAAATATATATTGCTCGAAATCCCTCTCGAATATGAGGAAATGAAAAAAGCAACCATCGAAACTGTTAGGGCAAATAAATTAAAAGATGCTTACATTAGATTATTAGTGACAAGAGGCGAAGGATCTCTCGGTTTAGCACCCTGGCAATGCGATACTCCTTCGGTAATTATTATAGCAGATAAAATCGAATTATATCCGAAAGAATACTATGAAAATGGGCTTGAGGTGGCAACAGTTCCAACACGAAGAACAAGTCCAGATGCCCTCAATCCGAGAGTAAAAAGTTTGAATTACTTAAATAATATATTGGCAAAAATCGAAGCAAAAAATGCAGGGGTTCTCGAAGCATTTATGCTCAATAGTGAAGGCAATATTGTTGAAGGTACGGGAGATAATGTATTCATCATAAAAAAAGAGGTCTTGTCCACGCCACCTTCTTATCAGGGAGCATTAAGAGGAATAACGCGTGATTGTGTAATTGAGATTGCTGAAAAGTTAGGCTATTGTGTTAAAGAACAGGCATTTACAAGATTTGAGGTAATTATAGCCGATGAATGTTTCTTGACAGGAACTGCCGCAGAGATTGTACCGGTTGTTAAAGTTGACCAGCGACCAATCGGCGATGGAAAACCCGGTAAAATTACAAATAGACTGATTAAGGAATTCCATAAAATTACTAAAAAGGATGGAACAATGGTCTATTAGTCAGAATAAGGAAGGATTAGTATGTTTCAACAGCGACATTGTTTCAACTGCCATAAAGAAGTTGCCGAAGTAAGAATCACTAAAGTAGAAGGTTCGCAAGTAAGTGACATTTATCTCTGTCAGAAATGTGCTGCTGAATATAGTAAGTATCAAAAACCACCCGAGGTTGTCTTTTCCTTATCAGATATATTTGAAAACATCCTTAAAGGTGAAAAAGGTAAAAGCCAAAAAACTGAACAAGGTATAATCTGCAGTGAATGCGGTTTGAATTATGAAACATTTAAAAAAACCGGATTGCTGGGTTGTTCTGCCTGCTATAGTTCTTTTAGTAAGTTAATCATACCTTTACTAAGAAGGATTCATGGCAGTACGGAACATACCGGGAAGAGCAGTAGTAAAATTGATTTTAGAACAGAATCCACATTAAAGGTCGAGGAACTGAAAAAAGAATTGGATAATGCTGTAGAGAAAGAGGATTTCGAAAAAGCGGCTGTTTTAAGAGATAAAATAAAGTCTATTGAGGAAGATTTAAACCAGAAGTAGTTGTGTTCCCCTATTAGTTAGTTCTATTCACACTAAAAGTTGTAAGGTAGTTCTCCTCTAAAAAATATTTTACTTGAACAAATAAGCGCTTTCATCCTAAATACATTGATGTAAATATTACATTATATGATTCGAAATCTGCAAGCTGCTTGTGACAGAGGTAATTAGATGGAAGATATTCTGAGAAACAGTAAATATAAATGGTTGGATGGTTCGGGAGAACTGTCCGATATTGTCATATCAAGCAGAATCAGATTGGCGAGGAATCTGAGCCAATATAAATTCGTTCGACTCTTGAACTATAGAAAACTCAATGAGATTGTATCCAGAGTAAGAGGTGCTATCAAGGATAATAGTCATTTCGAGCAATATCAGCGCATCGATTTATCCAATGTCGGAGAGCTGGATCGTGAAGTGCTAAAAGAAAATCATCTGATCAGCAATGAACTATCGAAAAATTATGAAAATAGAATTGTTGTTATTAGCGATGATGGTTGTGTGTCATTGATGATAAATGAAGAAGACCACATCAGGCTCCAATGCTTGAACTCAGGCTTACAACTTAATGATGCCTGGGATAGGGTTAATAAGATTGACACCATATTAGATGAAGTTCTCGATTATTCATATTCTAACAAATTTGGTTTCCTGACAGCTTGTCCAACTAACATAGGTACAGGTATGCGTGCTTCAGCAATGTTGCATTTGCCAGGGCTCGTTCTTTCAGGTGAAATAAATGATGTTCTCAATTCGCTTTCTCCTCATTCATTAGCTATACGAGGTTATTATGGCGAAGGAACCGATTTTATAGGTGATCTGTACCAGATTTCTAATGGTATAACACTTGGAAAAAGTGAAAATGAGTTTATCGAGACCGTTGATAAAATAACAAGACAAATTGTGCGATATGAACAGAGTGCTCGTGATAAAATCCATTCAAAAAATAAGACAATGGTCGAGGATAAAATATACAGGGCTTATGGAGTGCTCATCAATAATAGAAGTATAGATTCTGTGGAAGCAGTTAAATTAATCAGTCTTATCCGATTAGGTAATTATTATAAATTGTTCAAAGGGCTTAAATATTCAGAGATTAATGCATTGTTTATTAAAACACAACCCGCACATCTTCAAAAGATGGAAGGGAAAATACTTAAACCGAATGAACGAGATGTCGTAAGATCGCAATATATAAGGCAGTGGTTATATTCGCTTAACTAATTGGCAATTTTCACCGATACTTTTATTAAGAACATATAACTCAGGAAAAATTTTTATTGCATATTCAAGTAATCCACATTATATTAAAGATTGTAAATTGATTTTACATTTATAAATAAAAGTATTGCGTTTAAATAAGTTGTTCATCAAGAATGAATCTATAGTTGAAAAATCTAACATTGGCAATACAGTATAATTGTCATATACTATAGATAATTTTTATAAAGAGGCTAAGTTGATAGATTATGGAGGATTACCTATCATTCTTTGAAAAATCTGATAAGCTGACACCCGGCGTCAGAGAAGTAGTCAGATATGCCCAACAAGAGGCGGGTAGATTGTATCACAATTA
>CAZYWQ010000010.1:7690-8831 GCA_964651675.1 uncultured Candidatus Sumerlaeota bacterium
ATTATATAGGTACAGAGCACCTTTTGCTTGGCATTATAAGAAAAGGCGATGGTTTGGCTGTTGAAGTACTCAAAAACTGTGGAATTGAACTTGATACACTTAAATTAGAGATAGAAAATCTTGTGCCACAAGGTAATGAATTTGCTATTCTCAATACACCAGGACCACATGAAACCACAAAGAGAGCTTGTTACTATGCCAGAGAATATGCGCGAAGATATAAACATAGCTGGATTGGTACAGAGCATCTTCTCCTTGGACTTTTGAAAGAGCAGGATGGTGTTGCATCAAAAGTTTTGCATATGCTGGGTTTGGATGAGAAAACTGCCAAACAGGAAGTTCATAATGTTCTCGAAACTCACATTCCAAAACAGAAGGATATGGTGGAAAGTAAAAGCAAAACTCCTCACCTCGATTCTTTTGGTCGGGATTTAACGGAACTTGCCAGAGAGAATAAGCTTGATCCTGTAATTGGAAGAACTAATGAAATTCAGAGGATTCTTCAAATCCTGTGCAGAAGAACAAAGAATAATCCTGTCTTATTAGGAGAACCCGGAGTTGGGAAAACTGCTATCGTGGAAGGACTTGCTCAAAAAATCGTATCCGAAGACATTCCTGAACCGCTAATGAAAAAGAGAGTGTTGAGTCTTGATCTGGCGGCTATTGTTGCTGGCACGAAATATCGTGGTCAGTTCGAAGAAAGACTCAAGGCTATAATGAATGAGATTAGAAAAACCAAAGATATTATAATCTTTATCGATGAGATACATACATTGGTTGGTGCTGGAGCTGCTGAGGGTGCTATCGATGCCTCTAATATCCTTAAACCAGCTTTATCGAGAGGTGAAGTTCAGTGTATTGGAGCAACAACACTCGATGAATATCGGAAATACATTGAAAAAGATGGTGCTTTAGAACGGAGATTTCAAACCATTAACATCGATCCTCCAAGTGTGGAAGATACTATCAACATCTTAAGAGGTTTGAAAGAAAGATATGAAGAACACCATAGTGTGGTTTATGCCGAAGAGTCGTTAATTGCATCGGCAAATCTTTCCAATCGATACATTTCAGATAGATATTTACCAGATAAGGCACTCGATGTTATCGACGAAGCAGGTTCTATGGCACGACTTCAGGT
>CAZYWQ010000010.1:8841-17217 GCA_964651675.1 uncultured Candidatus Sumerlaeota bacterium
AACTAAACCTGATGAAATTATCGAGATCGAGAGAAATATACATAAGATAGAAGCGAAAATAAAAAAGTTTACCAAGAAGGCAGCCTTTGAAGAGTGCGCTCTATTAAAAGGTGATAAAGACAAACTGATATTGGAGCGGGAGAGTAAATATAGAGATTGGAAATTGTCTCGTTCTCAAAAACAATTCAAGAGAGTTATTACGGAAGAGGATATTGCAACGGTTATATCAAAATGGACTGGTATCCCAATAACTAAAATCGAAGAAGGTGAATCACATAAACTGTTGAGGATGGAGAAAGAGCTTGGGAAGAGAATCATTGGTCAGGAGGGTGCTATCTCACTTCTGTCGAAAGCTATTAGATTAACACGCTCAGGATTGAGGGATCCAAAGAGACCTTCTGGTGCATTCATATTTATGGGACCTACAGGTGTTGGTAAGACAGAACTCGCAAAAGTACTGGCGGAGTTCTTGTTTGATGATGAAAATGCACTCGTCAGAATTGATATGTCGGAATATATGGAAAAGTTTGCTGTATCACGGCTCATTGGTGCTCCTCCCGGGTATGTCGGATATGAGGAAGGCGGTCAGTTAACTGAAAAAATAAGAAGAAAACCATTTTCCGTTGTTTTACTTGATGAAATCGAAAAGGCTCATCCCGATGTTTTCAATATAATGCTTCAAGTTCTTGATGATGGTAGATTGACCGATAATCTCGGTCATACAGTCGATTTCAGAAATACAATAATTATTATGACGGCTAATATCGGAACAAAAAAGAATACATTTATGGGCTTTCAATCTATGTCGGAAAAAGATGCCTATGAAAGTATGAAAAAGCGTCTTATAACCGAAGTCAAAAAAGTCTTTAGACCCGAATTTATAAACCGTGTTGATGATATTGTCGTGTTTAAAGAGCTTAATACCGAAGACATCAAGATGATTATCGATAAAATGATAGGCGAAGTGAATGACAGACTTAAACATAAGGGTATCAGAATCCATATCGATGCAGAAGCAAAAAGCTTCTTGCTTGGTAAAGGTTATGAACCTGAGTATGGTGCTCGACATCTTAAGAGAACCATTCAACAATATATTGAAGATCCACTTTCGATGCACTTGCTTAAAGGTGAATTTGCTGATAATACTGAGATAGAAGTCACTGTAGATGATGGTCAGATAAGATTTCATTCGATGGAAGGATTATCTGTTTAGTAATCACTAACTGAAAATATAAATGTTAGAAAATGCGGTTTTACAACCGCATTTTTTATTTTACCCTGTAGGGAACAGTCGTGACTGTTCCCAGAATTTTCTCCTCTTATTTATAGAAAAACACAATAACTCCTATCCCAACACTTTGTTCAAAAAATTAAACAAGTTGTCCTCTCTTTTTGATTATTCGGACAATTTAGCTCACATTTTTTAAAAAGAAAAATTTTTTAAATTAAATCTTGATATTTCAATTTTTGACTGCTTACTATTTCTAATTGTTCAAATCAAATCAGTAAGTTATAAGCTTATGAAAATTCACGAATATCAAGCCAAGGGGATTCTTAAAAATTATAATGTTCCTATTCCTCCCAATGTTATGGTTACTGACATTGAATCAGCGAAATCAGCAGTTGGAGATATAGGATTTCCCTGTGTTGTAAAGGCGCAGGTACATGTTGGTGGCAGAGGAAAAGCTGGCGGTGTTAAGCTGGCAAAGAATGAAAACGAACTCGTTGAAAATGCAAATAAAATCCTCGGGATGAGCATTAAGGGAATAACCGTTAAGAAAATATTGATAGAAAAAGCGGCAGATATTGCTAAAGAATTTTATATAGGAATTGTGATTGATCGAAACAAAAACCTGCCAGTGATTATGGCAAGTGCGGCTGGTGGAGTCGATATCGAAGAGGTCGCGGCTACTACTCCCGAAAAAATCCTTTTTATCCAATCAAAATCTTCCATCGGTTTAGCACCATTTGTTATTAGGAGAATTGCCTACTTCCTTAACATTCCAAAAGATGGTATGAAGGATTTTTCTCTTGTTATTAAGGGACTTGTTAAGGCATTTCTGGATAAAGACTGTTCATTGGCGGAAATTAATCCTCTTGTTGTTACCAAGCAAAATCAGATTATGGCTTGTGATGCAAAGATGAATTTTGATGATAATGCACTTCCCCGACATCCAGACATCGAAGAACTGCGTGATGAATCAGAAGAAGAACCACTCGAGATCGAAGCAAGAAAAAAACATGTCAATTATGTTAAATTGGACGGCAAAATCGGATGCATCGTAAATGGCGCAGGTCTGGCAATGGCTACGATGGATATGGTCAAACATTTTGGTGGTAATCCCGCAAACTTTCTCGATATTGGAGGGGGAGCAAAGGCTGAACAGGTGACAGAGGCTTTAAGAATCGTTACATCAGATAAAAATGTTAACACGATACTTTTTAATATATTTGGCGGAATAGTCAGATGTGACCTTGTGGCGGAAGGTATACTGAAAGCACTTGATATCTTGAAATTAGATATTCCTATAGTCATAAGATTATCAGGAACAAATGAGGATAAAGCGCGAGAAATGCTTAAAGGCACAAAGCTGATTCCTATGCCAACTATGTCAGAAGCGGCTAAGAAGGCAGTGGAAATCTGTCAGAAAGGTTCTAATTAAAGGTAAGTTTTAGGATAAATGAGTATCATCGTAGACAAAAATACGCGACTGATTATCCAGGGAATAACTGGCAACGAAGGTCAATTCCACGGCGAGCAAATGATTAAATACGGAACAAAAGTTGTTGCAGGAGTTGTTCCTGGTAAAGGCGGTCAAACCTCACTCGGAGTCCCTGTTTTCAATACCGTATCCGAAGCCAAAGAAAAAACAGATGCCAATGCTTCCGTAATTTATGTTCCTGCCGCATTTGCTACTGATGCTGCACTTGAAGCTATCGATGCAGGAATCAAAGTAGTAGTCTGCATTACAGAGGGAATTCCAACACTTGATATGGTAAAGGTATATTGGGAAGCAAAAGCAAATAATGTAATATTAATCGGACCAAATTGTCCGGGTGTCATCTCACCTGGTAAATGCAAGGTTGGAATAATGCCAGGACATATTCATTTTGAAGGTCGAATAGGTGTTGTCTCTCGGAGTGGAACATTAACCTATGAAATAGTCAATGAATTAACCAAAAGTAGATTGGGACAATCCACCTGTATTGGAATTGGTGGAGATCCTATAATTGGCACGAAGTTTATTGATGCTTTGAAACTGTTTAAAAATGATCCCGAGACAGATGCGGTTGTAATGATTGGTGAGATTGGTGGAACTGATGAAGAAAAGGCTGCGGAATACATAAAAAAAGAATTCAATAAGCCAGTTGTTGGATTCATTGCTGGATTAACCGCACCACCTGGAAAAAGAATGGGACATGCAGGTGCTATTATTTCGGGAGGTACGGGGACTGCAAAAGAGAAAATAAAAGCCTTGAACTCAGCTAATATACCTGTTGCGGAAAGACCTGACCAAATCGCCAGTTTGGTTTCGGAAATTTTGAAAAACTAATGAATTAAGGATAAAAGAGTCTAATGCCAGCTAAAGAAAAAAAGAAAATATTTCTAAAAGTAATAGAGCCTTGGTGTAAGAAATGCGGATTATGTGTCTCTATCTGTCCCAAAAAAGTTATGGAGAATGATAAAGAAGGTCGTCCGATATTTGCTCGTATGGAAGATTGTATTTTTTGTGGACAATGCTGGCTTCACTGCCCTGACTTCGCAATCGTTGAAGATGAAAAGTTATATAATCAGCTATTAGAGGAATTTAATATAAAAAAATAAAAAGCTTTAACGAGAAATGAAAAAATGTCTAAAAGAGTTACGAAACTTTTACAGGGGAATGAAGCGTTTTGCGAAGGAGCCATCCTTGCAGGTATAAGATTTTTTGCAGGTTATCCGATTACTCCTTCATCAGAAATCGCAGAAACGATGTCGAGACGCTTACCTACACTTGGTGGCAAATTCATACAGATGGAAGATGAAATCGCCAGTATGGGAGCGATTATAGGTGCATCTTTGGCAGGATTAAAATCGATGACGGCTACTTCAGGTCCGGGATTTTCTCTGAAACAGGAAAATATTGGATATGCCAGCTTCACGGAAGTTCCTTGTATTATCGTAGATATTCAAAGAGGTGGACCAAGTACTGGTCTTCCCACTTATGTTTCTCAGGCTGATGTGATGCAGGCAAATTGGGGTTCTCACGGTGATTACCCAATTATTGCTGTATCACCTTCTTCAGTACAGGAATGTATTACCTACACTATTTTAGCCGTAAATCTCTCCGAAAAATATCGTGTTCCTGTTGTTTTACTCTCTGATGAAGTTACAGGACATATGAGAGAAAAAGTGGAAATACCACTTGCCGAAGAAATCGAATTGATCGAAAGAAAAAGACCTACCTGTCCACCAGATAAATATAAACCTTATGAAGAAGTCGAAGATTTCATTCCACCGTTGGCGAATTTTGGCGAAGGTTATAGATTCCACATTACAGGCTTGACCCATAATGAATGGGGAAAACCTGCTATGGATCCTGTATCAACACACAAGCTTTTAACAAGATTGAAAAATAAGATCGCAAAGAACCTTAAAGATATTTGTAAGTATGAGACTTTATATTGTGAAGATGCTGAAAAGATAGTTGTTGCTTACGGAATCACTTACAGAGTGGCAAAATCTGCTGTATTACAGGCAAGGGAGAAGGGTATCAAAGTTGGACTTTTCAAGTTAATCACAGTATGGCCCTTTCCGGAGGAGCAATTCAAACAAATCTGCTGTAAGGCGAAACAATTCATCGTACCGGAATTGAATCAGGGTCAGTTAATCGGCGAAATTATGAAATATGCTCCAAAAGATGCGGAAGTGATCGGTGTGAATCGATATGATGGTCAAATTATGGAACCTGAGCAGATTTATAAAACAATAATTAAATAGGAATATCAGACTTATAAAATAAAAGGAACATAGTATGGCAGTCATTCATAAATATATGCGTCGAACGGTGACCTTTCCTAATGTATGGTGTGCTGGTTGTGGGAATGGAATTATCCTTGCATCCATTGTCAGAGCAATCGATAGTCTTGGATTATCGAAAGATGAAGTGGTTTTGGTATCAGGGATTGGATGTAGTTCAAGAGCGCCTCTTTATGTCGATTTCAATACGCTTCATACGACTCACGGTCGAGCCATTGCATTTGCAACAGGTATCAAATTTGCCAATCCTAAACTTAAAGTAATTGTCATAACCGGTGATGGAGATGCGGCTGCAATCGGTGGCAATCATCTTATTCATGCTTGCAGAAGAAATATCGATATAACGACAATAATCTTCAACAATTACATTTACGGAATGACAGGAGGTCAGTATTCACCGACAACACCACATAATTCTAAGGCATCAACTGCACCTTATGGGAATTTAGATCAGCCTTTTGATTTGTGCAAACTTACAAAAGCAGCAGGAGCGACTTTTGTGGCGAGAAGTAATGTTTTCCACGCAAAAATTCTCGAATCTTATGTCAAGAAAGGCATCGAAAATAAAGGATTCTCTGTAGTTGATGTCCTGACAAATTGCCATGTCATTTATGGAAGGTACAATAAAAGAGGTTCTGCTGCTGATATGATAAATTGGTTTAAAACAAACACGATGAATGTCGAATCAGCGATTAAAAAATGGGGTGATATTCAAACAGCCGAAGAAAATCTTGATGGCAAAATTCTCACGGGAATTTTCCAACAGAAAAAATTGCCGGAATTTACAGAGCAATATAATGAACTCATTGAGCGATGTCAGTCTGGTTAAGAAACATTTTCTGGGTCTCGGAAAGATTCTAAATAGAAATAAATATGGTGAGTGGTGCGATTTATCGCACATAACATTAATGTAGTGAGCACCTTTAGGTGCGTTATATTAATTATAAATAATAATGGGTCTAAAGACCCTCACTACATTTTTGAGAACCTATTATTGCTTACTAATAAAATGGAGTAATCGTAAAATGAAACAGAGGTATGAAATCAGATTCAGTGGATATGGTGGACAGGGAATCATAACAGCAGCTATTATCTTAGCCGAAGCCTGTATCATAGAAGGAAAAAATGCTGTACAAACGCAAAGTTATGGTCCCGAATCGAGAGGTGGAGTAAGTAAGGCTGATGTGGTTATTTCGAATGAAGAGATAGATTATCCGAAGGCAATATCACTCGATGTATTAGTTGCTTTTAATCAGGAATCATATTATGCTTATAAAAGTGCGGTGAAAGAAAATGGTGCAATAATTGCCGATTCTCATTATGTTGAAATTAGCAAGGATGAAGATAAGGGAAAGACGCAAGTAATGTATTCATTATTTCCGATACCATTATCAATTATTGCGCGAGACAAAGTAGGTAAAGAGATCACGACCAACATAGTTGCCCTTGGGGCATTAGTAGAAAAAACGGGGATAGTATCAAAAGAATCCATAGAAAAAGCGGTATTAGCGAGAGTTCCGAAAGGAACAGAAGAAATGAACAAAAAAGCCCTCCAACTCGGCTTCGAAGCAATGCAGGAAGCCTTATCTTCTCTTACAAAGTAAAAGTAGGATTAAAGAATTAATATTCCTTATAGCCCTGAAAGGGCGCTGTACTTTAGCCCAGTACGAAGTGCTGGGTATAAATGAATGTATTAATGTTAATCTCTCCTATTATTTTTATTATTAGCCCTGTAAGGGCGACATATATGTCTTAACAAAAAGGATTGATCAATGCCCCAATCACTCGTTGGTGTTTTTGTACATATTATCTTTAGCACAAAAAATCGCTATCCGTTTATTGATAAGTTCATTGAAAAAGAATTATTTCCTTACATAACCAAAGTCTTGCAAACTTTAAATTCTAATGTGGTAAAAATCGGTGGTGCTGATGATCACATCCATATATTGTGTTACCTACCACGAACGAAATCGATTTCTGAGATTGTTCAAAAGGTAAAAACAAGTTCTTCTCGGTGGATAAAAAGAAAAGGGATGAAATATCAGAAGTTCTCGTGGCAGGCAGGATATTCGGCTTTTTCTATAGGTGCATCAGGTCTTGCAAAATCGATTAATTATATTGAGAGTCAGAGGGAACATCATAAAAAATTTTCGTTTAAGGAAGAGGTGATAGCATTTTTACGGAGATACAAAGTGGATTATGACGAGTCTTATCTCTGGGATTAAATGGTTTTGTGGAGCCTGTATCAATAGTTGATGGAGTGAATATGAATACGACGCCCTTACAGGGCTGGAGAATGTTGTGTGTGGTAAACAATTGGTTATATCATTATACCCAGCACTTCGTACTGGGCTAAAGTATGTCGCCCCTTCAGGGCTAAAAAGCTTTTGTAAATTACAGGTGTTTGACTATATTATTAAACCCAGCATTTCACAATGAGCTAAAGTATATCGCCCCTTCAGGGCTGAAAAACTATAGTTAGATTAATCAGGTAACTTTATTTTCTAAAAAATAAAATTTTCTTCCTGTTCGTCGGTTATGATGCGAAGTTTGGCGATTTTGATTGCACTTTCGAGTGCGTCTAATGGATCGTCATACATCGCTGTCGGGAATTGTTCCATTAATTGATAAAATTCTTCCGGTAAATCTCGATTGAATAATATCCATCCATTCGAAATGCTTGTCTCCATTGTCGATATTCGCTCAACTTTGTTTGCATATTGATGCACTTCCATAATGGGTACATCCCAGACAAACCCTTGCGTTTTTCTTAATGCTCGTTCATCTTCTAATGGTTCCAATAATAATTTCTGAAAATTGTTTGTCTCAATCCCGAAAAGTGAATAGCGATAGTGTTCGTGTAGATCGAAGATTTTTTTTATCTGTTTTGATGGTGGAACTCTGTCCATCCAAATATTCAAAACATAAATGAATCCTGCAGAATCTTTGCCAATTGTCGCAATTGCTGCATAGTCGGATAATTTCTTACTTCGTCGACTTAAGTTGCCCATTGATGGATCGAGAAATCCATAAATCACAAGTGAATTTAATGGGATTTTCGCATCCGATTCTTCGACAATGATAAATCCATTTTTCAATTTGAAGAACTTCATTTTCTCGAGTGAAAAAATCTGCGATTCGATTCCTCTCGGATCATTCTGTTTTTCCTTGAAAAATGCCCTTCTGCCACGAGTAACTAACTGTGACATCAGATTGTAATAATCTTCTTTCTCTTCCCATAAAACCTTCGTGTCCTTTAACATCGCTTTTTTGTTTTTGATGAAAAATTCGTGTGCGTCGACATTTCTGTTTGGATTAATAAGATCTGTGTATATTTCTTTCCATCTGTTCCAGAG
>CAZYWQ010000011.1:0-16860 GCA_964651675.1 uncultured Candidatus Sumerlaeota bacterium
CACCCATCCCAGATACATAGAAATTATTAATAAATATAAAGTTTAATTAAAGCAATGAGATTACTTCGTCGCTCTTTCCTTGTAATGAAACAATCAAGTCGATTTGTGTCAATTCGTGGTTTCTATTTTTCTCCTTGTTCTCTGTGGTTAGTGATTTTTCATTTCTTTTTCTCTTTTACAAAGAAATCGTTGATGTATTTGTAGTAGTCGCCTTTTGTCGAAAGTAGTATCCAACTGTCTTTGTCGAAGGTTGTTTTGTATGTCTCCATTGTGTTGAGGAATGAGTAAAACTCCGGGTCTTTGTTGTAGGCATTGGCATAGATTGTTACAGCTTCTGCATCTGCTTGTCCTTTTATCTCTTCTGCTTTTCTATATGCTTCCGAAAGTATCTTTTTGAGTTCTCTTTCTTTCTTCCCTAATATTTCCATCCGTTCAGCCTGTCCTTCTGAACGATACATCTCGGCAATTCGCTTTCTTTCTGCAATCATTCGTGTATACACTTTTTTCCGCACTGATTCGACATAGTTTATCTTCTTAATCTGCACATCAACCAGTTCAATACCATATTGCGAAGTCAGTTCCTGCGCTTCTTTGAGTATTTTCTCGGTAATTTTATCTCGTCCAACTTTTATCTCCCGTGTTTCAACAATACCGGTTTCTTCATCTTCACCTGTTACTTCCGTTGCCATCTCTCTATTAGTATTCCTGACCACTTCAAGCAAAGAGTAACTCGTTATCTGGTTTCTGACAGCAGCATCAACAATATCATCTAATTTTGCCTGTGCACCGATTTCATCTCGTGTAGATTGAAGAAATTTTAGCGGACTAACAATTCGCCATCTTGCAAATGTGTCTATCCAGATGTATTTCTTATCGAGCGTTGGAATTTGAGTCGGATAACCATCCCATTCCAATAAACGGTCATCGAAATAATAGACTTTCTGAATCAAAGGTTTTTTGAAATGGAGTCCAGGTTCTTTTATCTCTTTTATCGGTTTACCGAACTCTGTTACAACTGCCTGTTGAGTCTCATTCACAACAAATAAGGCACTGCTTAAGACAAGGATTAATACAAATCCTATAATTATGATTGGAACGATAACTGGAGCTTTCATTTTGCACCTCCTTCGGAAGTTTGTTCTAAAGGTAAGAGAGGTAGAACACCTGTACCTGATTCATCCAATATGAATTTTTTACCAATTTTCAGTAGGATATCCTTCATCGTTTCCAGGTAAATTCGTCGTCTTGTCACATCTTTCGCCTTGTTATATTCATCATATATCAATTCAAATCGTTTTGCTTCACCTTTAGCCGTATTGACACGCTCAATGGCATAAGCTGCTGCAATCTCAAGCATCTTTTTTGCTTCACCTTTTGCCTTTGGCACTTCCTTATTATAATCCTGCCAGGCTTCATTGATGAATCGTTCCCTATCCTGCTTTGATTCGTTTACTTCGTTGAAGGCTGGTTTGACTTCCTCTGGGGGATTGACATCCTGGAGCTTTACAGTTACCACTTGTATTCCACTATTATAAGTATCCAACATTTTCTGCATCAGAATCTCGGCATCCTTGTTGATTTCGATTCTCCGCATAGTTAGAACTTCATCAACAGAACTATCACCAGTGATTTTTCGCAATACTCCTTCCGATACATCCCTGATGGTTTTTCTTACATCCCTAACATTGAAAAGAAAAGCTACTGGGTCTTTGACCTTGTACTGAACAATCCACTCGACCATAGCAGTATTCAAATCGCCACAAAGCATAAGTGCTTCATCACGATATTCTTTATCCGAATAAACTGACCTAACACCTGGTTTTGTGGTTCGGAAACCAAATTCCTCCTTAAAAATACGCTGAACCTTTGGCTTCTGAACCCCCTCAATAAAAAATGGCATCTTGAAATGGAGTCCAGGTTTGGAAACTCGATTGAACTTGCCAAATCTTGTTACAACTCCCATTTCATCCTGTGAAACCGTGTAAAAGGTAGAAACAAGCGCAATCAAAACAAAAAGCGCCACTATAAAACCAAATATAAATTGTGGGATTTTCTTTAATTGCTTAGGGTCAGGACGCCACTTGACATCTTTAACTTCGTTATCTTCCCAAAATTGCATCACTTTTCTCCTTTGCCACAGTCGGATTGCGGCTAAAAATTTTACTTATTCAATAACACTAAAAATTATCAGATTGATAGTCAATAAAAAGAAATGTTACTACAGAGAGGACAATTTGAAATTTAAAACCGACAACCGACAACTGACAATTAAAAATTAATTTGGATTAGACGCGGATAATCATGGATCAACGCTGATATTATTTACTAAAAATTCGCGAGAATCCGTATCTAAATCCATAAATCCATTTTCATTCTCATAATATGATCTTCCCTACATTTATTGCGAACTACCATAAATTCCGTCTATGTAATTTTTCTTTACAAATCCGTTTGATTCGCTTATAAGATTTTAAAAATATGTCTCGGTAACTGACTTATCATATTTTTTGCTTTACACAAATAAAAAGCAAAGGAGACTAAAATGAAAAGTGAAATCGACATTCAGACAATTAACGCTACTCGCCAATATGTATTTCATACAAAATCAAACTTGATAATATTTTTATTATTAACACTATGTATTTTTGTAACTCAATATCTTCCTGGAGTTGGAACAGCCTTTACTTATCAAGGAAGGCTCAACGATGGTGGGAATCCTGCAAATGGAACTTATGATCTCAGGTTCGTTCTTTACAACGCCGAAATTGGAGGAAGCCAGATTGGTTCAGTTGTTGAAAGAGATGACATAGTTGTGTCAAATGGACTATTAATGGTTGAACTTGATTTTGGAGTCGAAGTATTTGATGGGCAAGCACTCTGGCTCGAAATCAGCCTTAGATTAGGTAGTTCTACTGGTTCCTATACTGTTCTTAGTCCAAGGCAGAGATTATCTCCGACTCCATACGCAATCGCGTTGCCAGGACTTCATACTGAACAAAACAGTTATTGTAATAACATTGTCGGAGGACATACTGGTAATACTACCACTGCAGGTGCTTATGGTTGTACAATAAGTGGAGGTGGATATGCTTCTAAATCCAACATTGTAACTGATAACTACGGAACAATAAGCGGTGGATCATTTAACCAGGCAGGAAATGACAATGGTTTAGCCAATGATGCAGAATATGCCTCTGTAATAGGCGGATATGCAAATTCAGCAGTTGGAAAATCATCAGCAGTATTAGGAGGATACTGGAATACTGCTAGTGGTAACTACAGTTTGGCAGCGGGTCATCGGGCAAGAGCAGTTCACTCAGGGTCATTTGTCTGGGCTGACTCCACTGATTCCGATTTTTCCTCATCCACATACAATGAATTTGCTGTAAGGGCTACTGGAGGAGTTAAACTAAATGTGGATGAATCAGGCAGTGGTCTAAGAATAGAACCTAATAGTACGAGTCCTAATTCTATTAACGGTTTTTATGGAAACCAGGTAACTTCAGGTGTTTATGGAGCTACAATTAGTGGGGGTGGTGAATCTTCAGCCGATGCTAACAATAGGGTGACTGATGATTTTGGCACAGTTTCAGGAGGAAAAGGGAATACAACTGATGGCACATATGCCACTATTGGTGGTGGATTTGGAAACATTACAAATGGTGTGGGAGCCACTATTGGTGGTGGATCCAGCAATATGGCAGGTCATCGTTCAACTGTTCCTGGAGGTTATGATAATCAAGCTAATGGCGCTTTTAGTTTTGCTGCGGGGACTCACGCAAAAGCGAATCATAGAGGTACATTTGTTTGGGCGGACTCTTATAGTTCTGATTTTACTTCTACAGGTAATTTCCAATTTCTTATTCATGCTGTAGGTGGTGTCGGCATTGGAACGAATTCACCGAGTACACAACTCCATATCCAAGATGAAATTTCTGGTAGTGCATCTCTCGCAAATCATGTTACTGCTATCGAGAATACATCCACCGATACCAGCCCTGATATACTTGCTTTAAAAGTTAACACTAATGATCCTGGTACTGGTGTCAACTTCATTACTTTTATGGATTCGGATGAGAACATCGGAGCAATTGAGGGTAATGGAAGCGGTGGAATTACAGTTAATACTACAAGTGGTGACTTTGCCGAGTATATGCCGATTTTTGATAATAGCAGTAATCCTTCATCAGGTGATATTGTGGGTGTTTTCCCTAATGGGATAAGTCATAAGACTAACAATGCAAAACAAGTAATGGTAGTATCAACATCACCCATTATTTTAGGTAACAGACCAAAAAGTGATGAAGAATCAAACTATGTACCTATAGCATTGTTAGGGCAAGTTCCTGTTAGAGTAAAAGGCATTATTAACGCAGGAGATTATATCATACCTTCGGGACTAGAAGATGGTACCGGATTTGCATTATCATCTGATCAAATAGATTTAGAGCAATGTACTCAAATTGTTGGTCAAGCTTTAGAATCTTCATCAGAACAAGATGTAAAATTAATCAAGACAATGGTTGGATTTCCCCAGAATGGCCTTTTTAATAATATACTTGCGGCAAAATCTAATCAAATTGAGGAATTACAAAGAGAACTTGTATCGATTAAATCGGAAATTAAGAGGTTAAAAAAGAATAGAGAATAGATTGAAAACTCTGAAATACCTTAAAACAAAGTTGTTCTGTCCGTTATCTATCTATTAATTGTGAGATAATGGCGGGGACTGTTCCTCCTGAACGATAGATGTTGCCTGAACTGATTGTTCCGTTGGTTGAATCATAGACAATGTCTGATAATCCTTGCGGATATGTAATTGCTTCATAGAATCTTTGTGTGATGTCATATTCAGGTTCGATAGGTCGGAATCCGAAGGTGTTGTTTGGTCCACGACTTGTTAACCACCACCAGACTCCTTTTGTAGGTTCTCCACCAGGATTGGCTGGATCGACAATATAGGGACCACTACCAGCCTCAATCACTTTGTTATTAGCATTCATTAATTCGTAAGTGTAACTTGATTTAGAAGGTAAAAATCCGGGTGGTCTAAATGGGTCCCATAGATAGGCAACAGTCATATAGGCTGTGGGAGTGGTCAAAGCCATTAGTCCGTATATCGGGGCAGTTTTATAACCGGGTGGATAGTTGTTATAATCGACAGCGTAAGATTCGATTGCAGTCGCTACTGAACGAAAGTCGGCTAATACTCGGCTTACGCGACTTCTTGTTTGTGCTTCAAGAAAGTTCGGAACTGCAATCGCAGCCAAAATCGCAATAATTGCTACAACAATCAATAGTTCGATTAATGTGAAAGCTCTCTTTGCTTTTTGTTTAATCATTTTCTCCTCTAATTTTTTGTTGTGATATGTTGAATAGCTTCTTAATGAAGATTATTAACTTAGAATCCCCGTGGTTAGAAGCTTATTGGAGCAAGATTAAAATGTTTAGAACACATATATAAAGGTTACTATTAATAAACACATTGCACTTACAACCAAACTTCCTTTTATGAAAAGTGGTTGAAGTTGAGAATCTTCTGATTGAATGCGATGTCGAATCCATTCACCAATTCGGAATCCTAATGGAGCAGTAATAGCTGCTATTGGCATAGCGACAGGTAATCCCCAGATTGCTAAGGGAAAATCCGTACCGGGAACTACACAAGCTGGTATACCAGTGAATAGCTTTACAGGAAGAAACATATTTACAGCTAATACTGTTCCTACAATTCCTACTAAAACTCTCCCGTAAAATGATTTTATTAATTTTTCTTTCATTAAATAAATAACAACCATAAATGCCAGAGCTTCACCGAGGAATGCATATACAGGATTGGCTACAGCACCGCTTATAATGGGTGCTCCAGAAATTGATGCACCATATATGCGAAATAAACCGGCGATTATCGGCATAAGGAGTATTATTAAAAGTCGTCCTGAAATAGCATAGGCTGATGCGAAAAATAAAAAGGTTGTGCCAGTAAGTATTGATCCACTGTATAAACGAGCACAACTGCCTCTCAGGGCTAATCCTGCACCTGCTTCCACCAATCCCCAGATACTGGCAATCATAAGAATTAAAAATAATGAATCTTTCTTTGTAATTTTTTTAGAGTTCACAATTTTAACTCCTGATGCTGTACATTAAGATTAATACATTTTTTATTACAAGTGTGATTGAGTCAAATCAAGCGATTTTTTTCGCTCTCGGAAGGAAATATTTTAAAATTTAAAACCGACAACTGACAATCAACAATCAAAGACAATTTATATTAGACACGGATTCTCGCTGATTTTCGCGGATTTTTTAAGTTATTAGAATCAGCGTCAATCCGTGTTTATCTGTTTTAATAAAAATTTCTTTTCTTCTTTGTGACTTAGTGACTTCGTGGCTAAATTAGTCTTTTCCCTAAGGGGAAAGGATTAATTTATTTTGCTTATTGCAAACTTATTTGAGTGTTATACTTGTCTTTTCAATTGGTAATGTCTGGCAGTTTCAAAAAAAATTCTTGTATTGTAAAAAAAGGGTTTATAAATTGGCTTCGTCTCTCGTCTAATAAACAAAAACCACATAATTTATTCGGAGATTCTTGAATATGAGAATTATTCTTGGTGTTTTCAGCTTCTTTCTTTTTTTTATATCTGTTTTTCCTACTAATCTCGATGCGGAATCTAATTATTCCGTTTTTGAGGAGAAATCAATTCCTTCATATCTTTCGAGACTTCCTGGTTATCCCAAAATTGAATATGAAGGTGAAGAGTGTCATAAGCTTAATGTGCCGATGCTTCCTGTGTATGCTGTTTTTGGCTTTCCGTTGGATTTGGTCGATGCATCGTTTGGTGTTCTCAATTATATTCCGTTTGTTGGAACATTTACGACCAGTGCTTATATGGTGCCGTTTGTCTTAAGTGATAAATATGATGATGAAAATTATATGACGACTCATTATAATTATTCTCGTGTTGATGATGATGGCAAGGTTAAGAAAAGAGTAAAATGGCATTTTTTTCCGATATTTAATTACCATTGGAGAATAAAGGTCGTTGATGAAAAGCGTATGAATGCTATTTATCAGGAAATCGATGAGTATAATAATCGGATCGATAGTGCGGTTGAAGATTATAATAAGGCGGTTGATTTATATAAAGAATGTTTAATCAATAAAGAAGAAATTGCGTTTATTAATTTGAATAATACCCAATCTCTGGATGATGTAGAAAATGAGATCAAGCGGTTTTCCAAAGATTATGAAGATTTGGTGGCAAAGAGAGAACAAGGATTAAGTTATTATCGTCATCAGTGGATGAACAAAGAGGAATTGGCTAAGGAACTTGAAGTTCAGCGTAAGACTACAGGAATGGTAAAATATGATAATGTGTTGGTATCTTATCTTGATTCGCAGAATTTTGACAAAATAAAGAGTAATTTGGTTCGCTATGAAGGGAAGTGGATGACACCTGATGAAAAGGCGGAGATTCAAAAGCAGAAAAAAGAAGGAATTCAGGAAATATTCCTCATAGAAGATGAGGCTCAATTGAAGAAGAAAGTTGATGAGGAAGTTCTGAAACTTATTAAGACAGAATATGAGGAATTGGGTGCTGCCGAAGTAGTTGGAGCTACACAGGATTCACAATTTGCACAGTTAACGGTTATAAATAATTTTGATAAGAAATTGGATGTTTTGGTTAGTGGACCTCAGTCAAAAAGTGATTCTGTTTCACCGAATGTTTCCAATAATATTATCTTATATCCCGGGGAGTATATTATTGTCTTCTTGTTAGAAGAAACAGGACAGAAACCGCTTGTGCTGTCACAACAGTTTGATGCAAGTAAAAATTATGAAATCAGTCTGGGGAAAGAGGAAGAAGCTCCTACTGCAGGATTTCCAGATGAGAACAGTGATAGGGAATTGAGGAGAGCAAGAAGAGCAGATCGTCGAGCTCAACGAGCATCAAGAAGTAGATAAGTTTATTTTGTACTTTACATAATTATATGGAGAAAATGGTCTATGAGAAGCGTTTTGTTAACTTTTATAATTTGTCTTATTATAGCACCGATTTTGATGCCTGGAAATGTCGAGATGTACAATAACGCAGGTGTAATTTTCTTCTCAGAGAATGATTATGCTAAGGCATTCGAACTCTTTGATAAAGCTTTGTCGGAGGATCCTAAGAATGTTGATGCTCATATATATAAAGGCATTGTCTATGTCGAGCTTGACAAAATAGATGGGGCTATAAAGGAATTCCAGAGTGCTTTGGAAGTCGATCCCAATAATGCGAGAACCTATGCATATTTAGGGAATGCTTACGCATTGAATAACGAACTCGATAAGGCTGTTGAGAATATAAAGAAGGCAATGGAACTTGATCCTTCAGATGCCTATTATTTCAATAGCCTTGGAGTTATCTATTTTTATCAGGGGAAATATAAAGATGCATTAGAGAATTTCAGTAAAGCCGTTGAGTTGAGTCCTGATGATTTGAATACCGTTTTGAATCAAGGGAAATGTTATGTGCGTTTGAATGAATTGGATAAAGCAGAGACTCTTTTTCAGGAGATACTTAACAAAAATTCACAGCATATTGAAGCTCTTCTTCAGTTAGGTAATGTTTATAATCTTAAAAGTGATATTGATAAGGCACTGGAAATGTATCTTACTATACTTGAATATGACAGCCGAAACTTCTATGGCGCATTAAATGCAGGATTGGTTCATATTGAAAAGGGTGTATTCGATGAGGCACAGTCGAATCTGGAAAAGGCACTGGAATTGAAACCAGGGAATATTCCGTCTCAAGTCTATTTGGGGATTGTGAATGCACTTAATCATGATTATCGGAAGGCAATTAGTGTATGGAATATTGCGAGAAGTAAGGATGATAAAATGTTCGATATGTATCTGAAACTTGGCTTGGCTCATCTTGGCGGACTATTCAGTGATGAGGATATTGCTAAAACTGAAGCAGAAAAAGATTCACCTTATAATAAATTGGATTTGGCGCTTGTTTACGGTGGAAATGGAGTGTATGAGAATGCAATAGAATTAGTGAATGCTACCCTGAACGATGATGTCAAAAATTATAATTATTTCAAATCGTTTGAGTTTCCGATAATTGATATTAGTAAGGATAATGAATTAATCAAAAAGTTTGAAATGGAATTGTATGAGACAGATGAGAATATCGAAGGATACTTTGATTTAAATATGGCATTTGCTGATAAGAATTTGTTGGCGGAAGATGTTAAAGATATTAAGATTCCAAATAAGGTCTCTTTAGACTACCTAAAAGCTTATGCGAATCTGGGGAATGTTTATGCAAAACAGGGAGATATGGAAAATGCTATAGCTCTTTATGAGAAGGCACTCGGGATTGATATTGAGAGAGAGGATTTGCAGATTAACTTAGGATGTATTTATGTGCTTACAGGAGATAATGAGAAGGCTCTTAAATATTTTTCTAATGCGACTAAGATTAATTCGGATTCTGCGAAGGCATTATTTTTTGAGGGAATATTGTTAGCATTACAAGGAAACAATATAGATGCAGTAGAGAAATTAAAGAAGGCGATTGAATTGGATGAGAATCATATTGATGCACATTTTTATCTTGGATGTCTCTATTTTATGAATGAAGAGATAGAAAAAGCAATTGAGGAATGGGGAAAAACGATTGCTTTGGATGAAAATAATATTAAGGCTCACTTAAATCTGGGTATAGCGTATGTAAGAATAGGGGAGATCGAGAAGGCCATTCCTGAGTTCGAGTTATATCTGAAAGACTCTGCAGATGATGAAAAATCTCGGAATGTTAAAACTATTGTGCAAAAACTCAAGGGGTAGATTAGAAGCTTCTGAAGAACTAACAAATATTCTTAAAGACGAGATTACCACACTCACTTCGTTCGTTCGCAATGACACCGCGCAAAAAATTGCCACATCTGCTTCGTTCGTTTGCGATTTCATTAACACCACGATTTATCGTGGTGAAAAAAGAAAAAATACTACGACGTCCTGTCTATCTTTATACCCCACAATAAATTGTGGGGTTAATGAGAAAGGAGAGTTGGTTCGCATTAAAAGATTTTCTTGAAAGTTGGATGTATGGCGGATAGGTGTATTTAAAAATGTGAGGAAGGGGATTTTTATGCCAAGTGGACTAATGGATAAGAGGTTTTTGAGTAATCCTTTTCGATATGTATTTCAGTGTCTTCTGGCAACGGTTGTGATAATGGTAATATTGTCGTTGCTGAATGTTATGAAGCAGACAGCACTGGTGGCAGCATTGGGCGCCAGTACATTTATTGCATTTGCAATGCCTGAGATAAGGGCATCAAACGCAAGATATTTGGTCGGTGGATATGTTATAGCAATACTTATTGGTTATCCGTGCAAGTTGTTGTGTGATTATTCTTTTTCTTTGCATATAGTTGCGATACATTCAGGAGTAAATTATGCTGTGATGGGAGGAATAGCGGTTGGCTTGGCAATTTTCTTTATGGCAATCACAAATACTGAACATCCTCCTGCTACAAGTGTAGCATTGGGTCTAGTGGTTAATGAATGGAATTATTTAACTTTAATTATTGTAATCGTTGGAATTGTATTTCTGGCATTGGCAAGGTACTTGTTAAGACCGTATCTGAAGAATTTAATCCAATGAGTATTTAATTTATTCAGTGATTTTGGCGTCAAATAATAAATCCCTGGACGAATCATTTATAACAATTTTTACATCGTAGTAAAAGCATTAAATTATATAGAAAGGAGGGGTAGTAGCAATATGCAAAATAATTATAGGAGAATGTCTACGTTTTTAATCGCAATAGCTATTTTATTTTCTACAGTATTAGTTTTTGAAGGATATTGCGAGTCTGTAAAGACTGAAAAAAAAAGTGATGTGTCAGTATGTTCAGTCATTTCCGAACCTATTTTGAGAGATGAAAAACCGATTGAACCAGAAATTCAGGTTGAGAAGAAAGGTCCTGCCATTGAAGGTCCGGCTATCAGAGATCCGAATATGACCTGGGTTGAAAATACACTTTCTGCGATGACGCTTGAGGAGAAGATTGGGCAGATGATAATGTGTTGGGGATATACGAGTGATTATACTACCAATGTTAATCAAATTAATAATTATAATGTTGGTGGATTTATTTACAGTAAGAATTATGGTGATGATGTAAGACAAGCGACAAATTATTTGCAGACTGTTTCGCCAATACCATTGTGGTTTGCAGCGGATTTTGAGGCAGGAACAGGGACGAGGATTTATGATGCAACAACTTTTCCGATGAAGATGGGAATGGGAGCAGCGGATGATGAGGCATTGTCGGAGCTATGTGGTGAGATAACTGCAAAAGAGGCTTATAGTATCGGTATTCATGTCGGATTTGGACCTGTGGTGGATGTTAATACGGAGCCGATAAATCCGATTATTTCGACAAGGTCGTATAGCGATGATCCAGACAGGGTTGCACGGCTTGCGCACGCTTTCATAAAAGGCGCTCATAAGGCGGGAATGCTATGTACTTTAAAACATTATCCCGGACATGGTGCTACAACAGGCGATTCACATGCTATGTTGCCAACAGTCGATATTCCGAGAGAGGAAATAGAAGCGGTTCATATTAAACCGTACGCTGATATAATTCCATCTGGGGATGTTGACCTTGTAATGACAGCGCATGTATGGTATCCTGCTCTTGATCCGGGTGATCCCTGGCCCGCTACATTGTCAAGTGTTGCTATAAATGATATTTTGTTGAATGACTTAAGTTTTCAGGGAGTTGTTATATCAGATTCCTTTGGTATGTCGGGATTATTGAATGCAGCTCCACTTGAAGAAGCTGTGGTTATCGGAGTACAGGCTGGGCTTGATGTTATTCTTAATCCACCTGATACGAGTGTTGCCTATAATGCTCTTTTGGATGCGGTTAATGATAGTGTTATTTCAGAAGAGAGAGTCAATACTTCAGTCAGAAAAATTTTGATTGCAAAAAGTAGAGTTGGTTTACCGGAGGATTTGAGTCGTAGTTATGATGATATGATAAACACATTGCAGGCTGCTGAGCATTTGGCGGCTGCAAGAACAGCTGCGGAAGAGTCCGTAACAATGGTTAAAGAAACAGAGGGATTATTGCCATTAACTGTTAGCGATGATGTGTTATGCCTTCCTTTTCAATATACTAAGAGCGGATTGTATTATTATAGTTCGTATAATTTTACCGATGTTCTCGAGAACGCTTTGGGTACGGATCATTTTGAAAGAAGATATATTTCCAAGAACATATCATCGAGTGAGATTCAACAAATAGTAGATGATGCAACGAATGATTTTAATAAGGTTGTTATTGGTGGGTATGATTGGATAAAGATTGAATCGTCGAGTCAATTGGATTTAGTGAATCAGTTAATAGCCTGTCCGACGCCTGTGATATATGTTTCATTTGGAAGTGCGTATCATTTGATGCAGTCTAAGGAAGCGGAAGTTTTTATGTGTGCATATTGCAGTGCTGTACCATCACAGAATGTCGCAGCCGAGATATTATTGGGTGATTTTGAGGCGCAGGGTGAGTTACCTGTTGTAGTTCCTGGTTGGCCCGCATTTGCTGGTTTATGGGAAATTTTTTATTGAGTTAACATTTGATAAACTCTTAGTAATTCAGCGACGCTCCAGGCTTGGGCAATACATCCTTTCGGGGAATATGGTTTGTCTCCATCGAAGATTTCTGATATGAATCCTATTGCTGCATCTTCGATGAGATGTTTTGTTAATGGTTGGAGTACATTCAACAGTTCGGATTTAATTTTTTTGTTTTGACCATAAGCCTTTAAATATGCTTCGATGTAAGGTCCAATCAACCAGCTCCAGACAGTTCCCTGATGGTATGCAGCATCTCTTGTTTTTCTATTACCGCCATATTTCCCAATATAATTTTTATCATTCGGAGATAAACTTCGTAGTCCGTAAGGTGTCAGAAGATGTTCTTTCACAATCTTAAGTACGCTTTTTTGTTTTTCTTTGTTTAGCATAGAGAAAGGCAGGCTTATGGCGAAGATTTGATTTGGTCTGATGGAATCATCAAGGAAATCGTCATCAATTGTGTCATAAAGGCAATTCAGATTTGCATTCCAGAAAAGGGAGTTGAAACTTTTCTTGGTTTTGGATGCCATTGTTTGATAGATTTTAGCATCTTTGTTAAGGATTTCTGAAAGAAATGCCATTATCTTAAGTCCATTATACCATAGGGCATTGATCTCAACATTTTTACCTTTTCTTGGAGTAACAACCCAATTTTTAACTTTCGCATCCATCCAGGTTAATTGAACACCTTCTTCTCCCTGATAGATTAGATTGTCAGAATCAAGATGAATGTTGTAGCGTGTACCATTTTTGTAATTCTCGGTGATGTCTATTAATGTGGAATATAGATGTGCTTCGAGTGTTTTAACATCTTTTGTTGCATTGAAGTAGTTGTAAACAGCATTGATAAACCATAAGGATGCGTCGACCGTATTATATTCAGGGTTAGAGGAATGGTCGGGGAAATTGTTAGGAAGCATTCCTTTGTCACAATATTTGGCAAATGTCAGAAGGATTTCTTTAGCATCTTTATAGCGAGATGTATTCAGAGTCAATCCGGGTAATGCTATCATTGTATCTCTTCCCCAGTCTGTAAACCAGGGATATCCGGCTATGACTGTCCTATAGCCGTCTATTCTCCTTATGATGAAAGAATCAACAGACCTTGTAAGAACTTGTATTAGATTGTTTTTATTAGTAAGACTCTCTCTTCTTCTAATTTCTCCCGAGATCAATTCGTTAATGTCAGGTGGAGTATCATGGGAATCGGATGCGATAATAAAGGCTGGATCATCTTCGTTGATTTCAAAAGTCAGTTCACAGGGAGAACATAAGTCTTCTTGGTAGTCTAAACCTCTAAACTTTTCTTTTGGGTATATGAAATTATAGTACCAATAGTATGTTTCATCGCATTCCTTTGCGTTGTGTATAAGGAACATTGGCGGAAAGTCACGATATGGTTTGAGTTTTATTAAATTGGTATCCGCAACAATCATCGGATTGAATTCATCGTTTATTTTCGTTAAAATATGATAGTCACGAAATGCTATCAGTGGTCGAATTTTCAGATGTATAGAACCTGGGCTATTTATAAGCTTATAAAGAATAATCGTAGTATTCTCATCGTAAATCATAAGACTGGTTTTTTGCAATGTTATCTCACCGAATTTGTATGTGAATGTGGGAAATGGATTCAGTTCAAAGCTTTGTTGATAAATATATCCATCTGGATGAATAGTATTCGGATAGAGATTGGTGGAGAGAGGTATGTCTTGTTGAGGAAGAATGATTTTTTCTTCGAGTTTAGATAGCATAACCAGTCTATTGATATCTGGACCGATATTAGAGACAAGAAGTCCGTGATATCGTCTTGTATTAGTGCCGATTATGGTTGAGGAAGCGAAACCTCCGATGCCGTTTGTTTCAAGCCATTCCTTTTCGATGGCGATATTTACATTCTGGCAGATGCTTTTATCGAAGTATATTTTGTATTCTTTGTTCATTCTATTGAGCGAAGAAATTTTATGGTTTTGGAGTTATTCGGGGCGGAGGTGGTTGCATAATGTTTAGTCTATATTGAGGTGTGGGATTGATAGGACAGTAAAAGTGATAGACGCCGTAATTGAGGTTAACCTTATGAGTCACTTTTTCATTAGGATTTAAGATTAGCACAAGGATATGGTCATCGGATTCAGCATTATCTTTATCTAAAACGAAGCTAAGCTTTCTTTTGGACTGATTTTCAATATTGAATTTTATGACTTTATTATTAATGTTAATGTTTTTGACAGCAACAGGACCCTCAGGTTTGACTATCTTAAAGGCACCTTCCACCTCAATCAAATTGATTTCTTCTGTGTCCAGCAGATCAATTTTTGATAATACCTTTTGTTCTAATTCTGCTTCTCTGAGTTTTTTACCCTCTAAAGGTTGTGATAATTTCTTTTCTTCATCCTTTTGTTTTTCTTTTGTGTCTTTTGATATTATCAAGTTTGATATGAATAGAAATATAATTGCTGTGATGAGGAACAAGATACCTTTTCTTGGGGTACGCATTATAAATACTCCTACAAGCGTTTTAAATTTTTACTGTAATTAAACAGCATAGAGAAATTATTTTGGGAAGAATACTTTGTCAAGAACTATAATATCGGCAAAGAAATTTAAAAATTTATAACATTTGCCGATATATATATATGCGGGGAGTTGATTTATTTGTAACAGCATAAAGATGTGGAGTTAGAGACTATATGGTGGCGCACAGACACACAGGAGTAGTCAGAGTTGGAGTATTAGTACTATTAATCTTTGCGTTTTCCCAACTATTTGTTTTTGCAGAGAAAGATAGTATAATCATATCTATAGATCAGAATTATCCACCACACGAATTTGTTGAGAATGGAGAAGTGCGTGGTTTTAATGTTGATATTCTTAAGTTATGCGCAAGGAGGATGGGAATTCAGGTTGAGTGGAGACCTATGGTTTGGGAAAAGGCTCTTGAGGCTTTGGAAAAAGGGGAAATCGATGCTTTGTGTATGGTCTCTAATAGAGAAAGAGAGGACTATTTCACTTTTACTAATCAAACCTTGCTTTCCGCAGAATTAGTAACTTTTGTTAGAGAAGAAACTTATGGCATTGGCAATGTTAAGGACTTAGCCAATCATACCGTAGCTGTTGAAAGTAAAGATATAGCTCATATTATGTTGATTCGTCATTGTCCTGATTCAATAAGAATTCCAACGGGAAGTCAGAGGGAAGCAATTGATTTACTGTTGCGGGGAGATGCATTTGCATTTTTCGGCAATGAATATACAGCCCAGTATCTTATCCATAAGCATAAGTATAAAGGTATTAAATCCATTGGGACAAAAGTTCCTACAAATCCGAGAGTGGTTGCTTTCAAAAAGGAGAACCTGGTATTAAGAGATAGGTTTGATAGTGCAATAAAGGAGATAAAAGCTTCGGGAGAATATCAGACAATATTGGATAAATGGTTTGGCAAAAATCTGGCTCTTCCGAGATGGCTAAATTATGCTGTTCCTATTTTTCTTGCGTTGTTGGGGATTGTATTGTTGTTGACCTTGTGGAGTTTTATTCTTCTTCGCATTGTTAGAAGAAGAAACAGAGCATTAAGGGAGAATGAATCACATCTTCGCTCTTTGCTTGAGGCGGCAGAAGAGGAGGCTTTTATCACTACTGATTTGTCCAGTAATATAACATCTTTTAGTCCTGGAGCTGAAAAAATATTTGGTTATAGAACAGAAGAAATAATTGGGAAACCTATAGGAGTATTACATAGACACGAACAAGTTGAGAAGTTTGCTAAATATGTTAGGCAAATGAAAGAGAATAAAGAACTTGTTAAACTTGAGGTAAATCTTATTCGGAAAAATGGTGAGGAGTTTCCTGCGGAACATATTCATTATCCTATTACTGATAAAGAAGGTGATGTCGTAAGTATTCTTAGTGTTACTCGTGATATTACAAGACGCAAAGAGACTGAAGAGAGACTTTCTGAAAGCGAGCAGTTTTTACAAGCTGTGTTCAATAGTATTCGGGATGGGATCAGTGTCATCGATAAAAATTATAATATTCTTCGTGTAAATAGTGCCATTCAGGAGTTGTTTTCTGACAAGTTGCATTTTTTAGGAGAAAAGTGTTATTGTGTGTATCAGAATAGGAAGGAAGTGTGTCCTTTTTGTCCGACAGAAATCACTCTTGAAACAAAGAGGGCATCTCATGCAGAGGTTCCTTTTGTAAGGGGAGGTAG
>CAZYWQ010000012.1:0-1428 GCA_964651675.1 uncultured Candidatus Sumerlaeota bacterium
CGGATGGTTTCTTGTCAGAGGAATTGGCGGGGTGATTATGGGAACTGGTGCAGGAACAATTAACTATCAGGCCTGTCCTGGAGATGACACTGAAGGATATGCCGTAAACATGGATGCAGGAGACACGCTTGAGGAGTTCGCTCCTTTGGGAAGACTTGTCGCCGTTTCAGACACAGCAGATAAGGCATGCTTGATAGATGTAAGGATAATGTAGAACTTCCACTCAGAAGCTGACTTGTAAACGGCTTCTGAGATGAGAGTTTTACTCTCAAAAAAGGTCGTGAAACTATTATTAGCATTAAAGTTGATAGTATCAGCACACATTTATGAATCCAGCACAAAAAAAAGCGGATGAAAATGAAAGAATAATTGTCAGGTTTACGAACATTGACAATGAAAGCTTCACTCATTCTTATAGGGGGATTTCGATCACCGTGGGAGTGGGAGAAGAATATGTCGGAAGGCTTCCAGAGTGTGAGCATTTAGCTACTCATCTTGCCAGAAAAATGCTTTCGAGAGAAGCAAAGAAAAAGACGAATGCGATGGACAATAAGATAAAACTTTGGACTCCTGAACAGATAGAGGAACTGAAAAAGAAAATCATTTCTCCAGTAGGAACGATGGAACCGAATCCAAAACTTACTCCGGAAGAAGAAAGAAAGAAAGACTTGGAAGATATTTCCAAAAAAGTAGCTCCCAAATCAGTTCCAGAAGTGACCAAAAAAGATGTAATAGCAGAATTGAAAAAGAGGGGAACTGAACCTGACATTAAAAAGACAAGGGAAGAACTATTGCAGGACTTAATGGCATTGGAAGCACAAGGAAAATAGTTAAGTGAGGAGGGGATGCGGTTTCTTGTCGCTCCCCCTTCTCTTAAAAGATATGAATAACGAAGACACGGATTACACAATAAAACAACGCCTCAAAATAGTTGAATTAGAGGAAAAGGAAAAGGAAGCATTAAAAGAATTGGACGGAATGATAGAAAAAATTGATAAAGAGAATCTGAAATTGCAGTCTCTCAAGGCAATGAAGGAAAAATGCCTTGATGAGATTGAAAAAGAAGCAGAAGAAAGAGTAAAAATGGCAATGCTGAAATTGAAGAAAGCTGGCCAGACCATGGTTGAATTGGAGAAAACGGCTGTTTCAACAGTATCAGAGGTAAAAAGCAGGATACAGAAAGTCCAAGATAATATACTTGGATTATTGGGAAGGGCTAAAGAATTGGTTGATAGTTCCGAAAAATTAAAAGAAAGGTCAGAAGCAGTCATGGACAATATGTTGAAAGCCCAAAAAGACCTTGAAGAAAGAATAAAGACCAATAGCGAATTTGAGAAAATCCTTAAAACCAGAGAAGAGGATGTAAAAACAAAAACAAAAAAGGCCGATGAAAAACTAAAATTAGCGAAAAAACTTGCGTATTGGCAC
>CAZYWQ010000012.1:1438-16823 GCA_964651675.1 uncultured Candidatus Sumerlaeota bacterium
AATCGCCTGACGCAACTTACAAAGAAGAATAAAATGACACCAAAACAAGCACACGGAATACCTTTTATGGGAACACATACCCATGCCATAGCCGCAACTAAAGAAATAACAGCTGTTACGGGAAAGAGGCATTATGTCACTGATTTCACGGTCGCAACTGATAAAGACGGGGCAGTTTTCACCATAAAAGATGGAAGTACCACTATTTGGCAAGGAGTGATTGAACTCACTACTGGAGGAACAAGCATAGTGACTCATTCATTCCAGCAACCGATATGGGGAAGCGTCGGGGCAGCAATAACAATAGCCATAGACGGAACCGCCAGATGCGATGTGAATATAGCAGGATTTACCATTTAATGAATTGCAATGTCACAAATAGTAAGTAGGTCAACCATAGCGAACACGGCAATGGCTACCGCCAATACGGAGTATTCTTATGCGATTCCAGCCAATGCCAAAAGAATTGAGTTCAAATTAAGGAGCTTGAACGCACTTTTGAAATATTCATTTACCGAAGGGGCTTCAGGAACGACTTATATAACAATTCCTTATGGGGAATCAGAGATTATTGAAGATGCGAAGCTTGGAGGAAAAACTCTTTATGTCCAATCAGATAAAGCAAGCCAAGTCTTAGAGACAAAAATATGGGTGTGATAAAATCACGACCAACGATTAAGAATGTTTCAATGGCTACCGCCAATACGGAGTATTCTTATGCATTGCCGACAGGAACGAGGAAATTCAAGATAAAACTCAGGAATATCGGTTATCCTCTGAAACTCGCAATAGTGTCTTCTGGTTCGGGAACTACTTATGTGAATATAGATCAAGGAAAAAGCCATACAGAAGACGATATAAGAGTTCCATTAACATTATATTTTCAAAGTCCCGCCAATTCTATGGTGGCGGAAATAATATCATGGGTATAATAAAAAAAATCATAGTATCAATATTATCAATAATTTTGGCTATCAGCATGCCTTTGAGCGTTAATGCTCTGACGCTTTGGTATTTAGACGGGACTACGCTCAAGCCGGCTGACCCCACATGGAGCATAGATGTTCAAACCGGAACTCTTAGTGGTTCTTTAACCGATGTTTCTACCACTACTGATGTAGCTAAAGGGGATTTGCTTGTGGCTACTTCAACGGATGGTTGGTCTAATCTTGCTGTTGGAACCGACGGATATGTTTTAACGGCTAATTCTGGAGCGACTTTCGGATTGGATTGGCAAATCCCAACTCCTGCTACTACCACCCTCGATTACTGGGCTTCTCAAACAAATGTTTCAGTTTTCATAAATGACGCAGGATACATAACTCAGGGCTATGCATCCACCACTTATTTACAGATTGCCTCCACTACTCCTTATATGATTACTGGACTTCCAAATCTCAGTATTACAGAAAGCCAGATTTCGGATTTAGACCATTATACTGATGCCGATGTCAGCACCTATCTTATCGGGGGAACTGGGATAACCGAATCCGCAGGCACAATCTCCTTTGACTGCTCCGAAGTGGAGGGAACAGGGATAAATTGTGCGACAGAAGCGATTACTTTGGATGCAACAGGCGATTGGACTGGAACGCTTGATGGCTGGGAGGGAACTGTTTTGTTTAATACTACTTCTACCCAAATGGCTTCAGACGATTTCGGATTCTTCAGCTGTGACGGAACAGACGCTGGCTGTTCAGTTGATACTGAGGCTCTTATTTTAGGCACAGATGTTAAGGCAGGAACGTTGACTGATACTAAATACTGCACTTGGGATAATGGCAATTCGCAGGTAGTTTGTAATTCAGATGGCGGGGCAGGAGGTGGAAGCAATTGGCAAGTGGAACAGAACTTCGGGGTTAGTGTCTTGACTCCCACATCAACAATACCAATCTGGGCTAAAGACCCAATTTACGCCAGTTCCACTTTAACGGTTCACACTTCAAGCACTGCTGGGATTATGAGCATCCAAAATCTGGCTGACACTTCTTCAAACCAAGTAGCCATATTCAGGGCAAATGACAGGGCTTCGGCACAGGACTACGACCGAGGATACCTGAGCTTTTACGGGGATGATGATAACGGAGATTCAGTTGAGTTCGGAAGAATAATGTGGCAAATAGATGATGTGACCAATGATAGTAAAGATAGTAAATTTTATTTTTTAACGATGACCAACAACTCATTAAATTACAGTGCTTATGTTGATGGTGGGAGAATGTATGCAAATGATTTTAATGGTAGCGTTCGTAACGGTAGTGTAGTTATTACAGATGATTATATAGAGGTTGATGGGGATGTAGCCATCGACAAATCTGGCATAGAAACATTTTTAAGTATTGATAATGATGGAGATGTGATTACTGCAAACAATTCTGCTGCATCTCAACTTATCAATGGTGCTTGGACAGAAGCATCAAGTGGTAATCATCCTTTAATCGCTGGTTTAGCCGTCAAGCCACAAACCATCACAGGGGCGGGCTCCACCGTCTCCGACACAGCTTCCCTCTATATAGAAGGAGCGGCTACGACTACCGATGTTACAGGAAATAATTACGCTTTATGGGTAGATTATGGCGGAGGAGGCAGTCTTTCAAGGTTTGACGGTAATGTGACTGTCAATGCTGATTTAATAGTAGGTAATGGAACAGCAACCTCAACCATTTCAAATGGCAATATCTCTTTAGATTACGGATTAAATGCCGCTACTACGACTCTCAGCGGATTATTGACCGCAGGGACAATAAATACAGGTCAGGGAGCAACAGAAGTGTATTTGATGAATCAGGCACTGCAAACTACTGACAGCCCTACTTTTACAGGCTTAACCGTAACCTACGCCACCACAACAGGAACTTTAGTGATTCCGACAAGCGCTTCTTTGTCTTTAGTTCAGTCAGGTCAGTTCGGTTATGACACCACTACTGGTCAGTTAAGGATTCACGACGGCACAGCAGATAGGGTTCTTGCCACTGATGAAAAAGTATTTTCATTTACTATTGAAAATCCAGTAGACGGAGACCAGATACCAAACTTATTTAAAGCTCCTTATGGAATGACAATTACTCAAGTTGATTGTGTTCTTGACCCTTCTGATACAACAGGGATTCAAATTGATATAAGTATCTTTGAAGCCGATGCCAATGGAGATTCAACTTCTACTATATTTTCTATTCCATTCACTGTCAGCAATACAAATAGTGCGACAACAACATTCAGCAATGCCACGATTGACGCTAATGACTGGGTTGGAGCGTTTTTTGACAATGCTTCTGGGACTGCAAGCTGGATTGGTTGCACAAGCAGATTCAGAATAACAGCCGATTAATTATGTTTAAAAAAATACAAGATTGGATAAAAAAAATAATAGCTTCTATCTTGGCTGTTCTGGGAATATGGAGTTTGGCTTCAGTAGTAAAACCACCAATAGCGGAAGAAATCACCTCTTTTAATGTAAACGGCCGGACAATAGAAATGAGTTATACCGATGACAATACTGATGAAGATTTGATTATCCGCACTGAAAAAGAGGATTACGTGAATTGGGCTGGAAGCATGATTATATATTATTCCGTATACAACAGGTCAAATAGAGACCAGAACGTTAAAACTGTTTTCTCTCTCAATGATAAAAAGGGGCAGGAAAAATATGTAAAGGATATTTATGAGCATGCTGGCCAGACCATTACAACTGAAATTATATCTAACATTGTTTATTCAACTGATACTGATTCTTTTCTAACAACAACTTCAAGCGTTCAGAAAATAACTACGAACTGGCAAAAACATAACTTATCAGATTTCATATCGCCAAAAATTTCAAACAGAAAGTCTGTTAAAAAAGCTTACAGCCTTAAAAACAATGATTTCTTGCTTAAAAGAGGAGAAACAAAACTTTTTAATGCGGTAATTAAGTATGCAGATTTAGAAAATAAGGAGGAGTTTTTCATAGAAGCGTTTGGAGACAGGGGGGCTTACGGGCATTTAGACCCTTTCACCTTTGAAGATTTATTTAATAGCGATACAAAAAGCACTGGGGATTTAAACGGACAGGATAACTGGTCTGGAGCTACTGAATATGATGTTGTCACTGACGCAGACGCAAGATACGAGGGAGATCAGGGAATCAAGGTCATAGCAGGCGCATCACAAAGAGTGATGGCAAATACCAGCGTCACTGCAGCCAATGACGGAATAATGTATATTGGGATGAGACCTGTGACGATAGCCAGTGGAGAGAGAGTTGAGGTCTTTATATACGAAAGTGGCAGCCAGAAAGGAAACATCAAGTTTGATGAAACCACAGGGAACATTCAAATCAATCATGCTGGAGTATTTTCAAACGTTCTTACGAGTTACAGTCTTGACCAGTGGTATATCATAGCGATAGATTTTGATGCTGCTGATGACCAATATCAAGCGAATGTCTATGATACTGTCGCAGAAAGCTGGGTAGGATGGTCGGGAGACGGGGCTTTGGCTGATAACGGAGTTATAACCGAAATAAACGAAGTTCGCTTCGCTTTAAGAGCAGGTTGCACCGCTTATTACGATACTTTGACCGGAACAAATCCAATAGCAGGAGGAGCAGCAAGAAGAATAATAACAATCCAAATTTGGGATTAACTTATGAAGAATAATAAATACTAAATTGTTTGAATTATGAAAACCAAAATAAAAAATGTAACAATTATAGGAACAATTTTAGCTTCATTAGGAGGAACTTTCTAACATTTAGAAAATTTTAACAATGCCAAAAGTAACAGACATAATCTGGATAAAACTCCCACGCTAACAATGACACCACAGCTTAAGCATCCATTAGACAAACAAAGCAAGAAAATAATCGAGCAGGCGGTCGATGAGTTTTTGGACCAGAAAGTTTTCGATCTTATCTGGAAAAGGACGTTCCATTGGCTCACGTTCTTTGAGAGTCTCGACGGATTCGGGGTGACGGCCGATGCTTATAGTGTCGACAAAGACGACGTGGTGATCACGACGAGCGACGTTAAAGACAACGAAGCGAAGGTAACCAAGACACCGGCATTTCAAGGACTCATCACGTTCTCCCAGCCAAGCAGAATGAGAACTTCGTTCTCTATAAGCAGCGTAAGCGACGTGACGTCGTACATGATAGTCGGCAGCACATCATCCGGAGAATACTACGGTTTCAAGATCGTCGACAATTCCTTAAAAGGGGTATCATACGACGGAACGACCGAGAACGCAGTCGTCCTGCAGACAATAAGCGCATCCACGGTTTATGCCCTCGAGGCTCGAATGTATCCAAATAACAAAACCATATTTATCGTTAACACGGTCGAAAAAGGAGTGTCAGTATCGAATTTGCCGAGCGGAATCACAAGTGGAACTGCGGTTGCGAATGTCAATCTGATGGAATTCAGCATAACAACCGGAACGACGGCGGCAAAGACCCTTCAATTTTCATTCTTCGAATACTTTCAAAAAAGAAACGTACTAAAATAAAAACATGCCAAGCATCATCCTACCACCACAAGAAACAAAGCAATGGACGAAGCCCGGAAAAGGCGAGGTTTTCGGTTCTCTTTGGGACCTCAAAAATATAGATCTCGAATCGAGGCCTGGAAGATTGAGACTTTCTGAAAGGTTCTATCGCTTATTTGACAACGGAGACGATGCTGATTTTGAATTGCCGGTTGATTTCTTAAGGAGCAATGCCGACACAACGGATAGGTGGTGGGCACTTGTCCAAGGAGGAGGAAACGGGACATCGGTGACTGACGGATTGATGTTTAAAACTTCCGGAACAGATCCGACTTTGGGATGGGCCCAAGACGCAATCGCGAGCACTCCGACTGCCGCATGTTGGGATATGGAAATTTTCGGTCAATCCGGGGGATATGACAGGCTTGTAGTGGCCATAAACCAGGATCTCTCGATGCTAAACTCGAGTTGGACGGCATCATGGTGGCAGACGACATTGGGAGGAACAGCTTTGACGGCAGCGAAGAAACACCTGCTTCACCAATTCCTAAATCTTTTATTGGTGACCGACGGGAATGTGATACACACCATAGACGACAGCTTGGTGCGTGTTGAAAACAGAATCGTGCTTCCAGACGAGTACGAGATCACCTGGATAGCGAACGACGGAATAAGAGTCTATATAGGAACAAGACACATCCGAGGAGGAATCGGATTGATATTCCCGTGGGACGGAACGAGCGAGACCTACGACGACCCACTATCGCCAAATAGCTATATATCGTACGCCGGATGTGCTGACCAGAACGGCCTGATGCACACCATCAATGGCCGGGGACAACTCATGGCCTATAACGGGGTCGGGTTCTCGGAGGTGGCAGCGCTTCCTATAGCGTCAAGCGAATACCTCTGGGCCAACGTCCAGACAAACCCGATGATGGTTCATCACAACGGCATGGCACTCGTAGGAAAGAAAATCCACATACTTCTAAGTTCGACCCCTTCCGGGGACTCGGGCAGCAACATGCTTGAGAACATGTTTAGCGGGATCTGGGTTTACGATCCAAAGATCGGCCTATATCCAAAGTACTCGCTCGGCCAATACGACGGATCAACAAACAACGACTGGGGAAGCGCGGCGGTCTGGCCGGTCGGGGCATTGAGACAGACAAGCGAGAACTACGGAAGGATGCTGGCCGGAGCGTTCGTGGCATCAGACAGCGGATCGACCCTTGTTAAATCGATGCTGACATCGAAGGAAAAAACGAGCACCTATAATAGGGGGTACATAATAACGCCGCAACTGGCGACGAAATCGATACGTGCGCTTTGGAAGAAATTGGAGCTGGCATTCAGAGCATTCGATGACGCAGACGACAGGATAGTGGTAAAATACAGGACAAGCAAGAATCCCAACCTCTATAACAGCAGAGAGTACATCGACGCGATGGGAGGAACGTGGTCAGACACGCAGACGTTCACCTCGACATCCGGAGTGCTGGCATACGCGGTGGCCGGAATGGAGATCGAAATAGTGAGAGGAAAGGGAGCTGGGGCAATGGCCCACATTTCCTCTGTAAATAAAGTGGGGTCGACATACACGGTCGTTCTCGATGAGGCGATTCCGAACGCATCGGGGACATTTTCTGGAAGACTGATGAACTGGACGAAGCTCGGGACGATATCGAGCCAATCAATCGCTCAAAAACTTTACAAAATAACAAAAAGGTCGAAGTGGATACAGCTCAAAATAGAGCTCCGAGGTGCGACATGCGAATCCCCGGAGATCGACGAGTTATTATTAAGGCTTAAGGATCTAAAACGATGAAATCATTTGAAAAAATATACACCGAACTCCAGAACGTGACCGGGGAAGACAGCTCCGGGCAATTGACTATTTTTAAGGAGTGGATCAACGACACGGACAAAATCGTGTCAGCAAAAGCGCCATTTTTATGCCTTGAGACGCTCGGGACAAAATCAACCGTTGCGTCCCAAGAAGGGTACCAGATACCAAACACGATCCAAAGAGTGACGAGCGTAAAAATAACGATGTCGGGAGGGGATATTTATAGACCCCGGCCAGTCGAGGATCCGCGATACTGGGAATATCTTCAGAGTCTTCAGGCTGGAGACAACGACGTGACGAGATTCTACATGAAGCAGAACGGGCAAGTACTCCTCTGGCCAACGCCATCAACGGCTGGAAGCACAATAACGATAAGAGGAAGGCGAAGATTGCGAAATCTTTCGCTCGATGATTACACGACAGGAACCATAACGACGGCAACAAGTGGGGACGAAACGATTGTCGGAGGCAGCACAGCATGGGCGGCCGGATCCGTCGGAAACTGGTTAAGAATAGACTATACGAGCGGAGACTTCAACTGGTACGAAATCAGCTCAATTACCAACACGACAAATCTCGAGCTTGTAAAGCCTTACGAGGGCACGAGCATAGCCGCGGGATCGGCAACCTACACAATAGGGGAATTTTCATACATTCCGCCGGAATTTCATTCGCTGCTTTCCTACAGGCCGCTGGCCATGTATTACATGAGCATCGAAGAGCCGGCAATGGCCGAGAGATACTGGAGAATGTACGACGGGGGCAAAGAGGCTGGCCTTTCGCTAAACACCGGAGGGTTGCTAAAAGAGCTCATGAGAGAAGAGCTCCAGAGGAATGACGGAATTTACGTCGAGCCGCTCAAAACAGAGGAGCTGTCCATAGAAGATTTCAGAATACCGGACCCAACAGCTAATATAACCATTGAATCAAACTAATATGCCACTTACAAAAGAACAACAATTAGCATTAGAGGAAACATTTAAGAAAATAAAGAAAGGGACAAGCAGTCTCTTTGAGCAGGTTGCGAAAGAAGGAGTTATTGGCAAAGGCGGGGAAACATTGATTAAGCCCACTGCTATGCCGTCCACTTCCAATGGTTCTTCTCTGCAAGATGCGGTATTGGGTTCTAATCTTGGAGACGCAGGGCAAATGATTAAGCCAAACGGAAGCGAAGCAGGAGGGGATTTAGCTGGAAGATTGACTACGGCAATAACTGGAGCCCAGGGAGCGCCTACTTTGACCGAACAGAAAAAAACATTAGAAGAAGAAAAAGGAGTTCCTGGAATGAGAGAAACGGTCGGGAGCTTTGAAGATGAAATCGCAAAAACTCAAACTTTATTAGATTCGCTTGAGGAAGACATAACTCAAAGAACAAGAGAATATCTTGTTTCAGAACCTCAAAGAAAAAGAGTTCTGGCTTCCGAACAAGAACCGCTCATCAAGCAGTTGGGGATTCTTGAAAGGGGATATGGGACTGCCACTTCAAGGCTTGAAAGAACAGAAGCTGATATTCTTACCGAGCTTGGACTGGCTGAAAAGGAAAGAGAAACAGCTACTGGCAAATTAAAGAATGTCAGTGGAGTCGGTTTGGTGAGTGTAAAGTCTAATGGAACTTATGATGTGGTAGTGCCAGAAGGAACAATGCCAGAAACATTAACTTACAAACAGAAGGTTGATTTAGAAGTAAAATTGGGAAATTATTTTGAAAAATACGCTTCGGAAGCAAGAGAAGGCTCAAGTCAGATTACAAGAATGCAACAATCATATAATCAAGCAGTGGCTAATATGAATGCTGGACAAAGTATTAATGCAGCTTCACAGGGAGTATTGGTAACATTCCAAAAGTTGTTAGATCCAACTTCAGTTGTTAGGGAATCAGAATATGCCAGAAGCAGTGAGGGAACTTCTTTATTGGAAAGAATTCAAGGTTTATATACCCAAATAGTTCAGGGTGGTGCTGGATTGACAGCAACTAGCTTAAAAGAGTTTATTGATTTAGGTAAGCAGTTCTATGCTGGTTATCAATCACAGATGTTAAATTATGCTCAGAGAACTCAAACTCAAGCAGAAAGTTACGGTCTTAACCTTGAAAACATTTTAACTCCTGATATTTTGGCTATTTTAGGAGAAAGTAGCGGAACAACTACCGATCAAGAAATAGAAGACTTTCTTGATTCGTTGGGACTATAAATAATATGGCTACAATAACAAAAGAACAATTAAAAGGGATAATCGAAAAAGCCCCTGAGGGAAAATCTTCAGTTGACATAGTCAAGTCCCTAATTAATAGAGGACATACGATTGAAGGATTGGAAACAGCTAAGACGACGGCAGAACCTAATCTTTTAAATCAAATCAGTACCACCGAAACACCAACCATTCCTCAAGCAACTGAAACCAATATCTTACAAGGAATGGATAATGATGCAAAAACGGAAACAGGTGGATTGGTCGATAAAATAAAAGAAGGGGTAAGAACAATTGGAAAGACAATTGGTGAAACAGTATCAGCTGAGGAACAGACAAAAGTTGCTGAAAGCATAAGCGGATTGGCCGATTCAACCACTCAGCTAATAAAAAGAATCAAGGGAATGGAAGAAGGCGAAAGAAAAGAAAAATTAAAGCAGATAGTAAGAGAGAATATGAAATCAATGAATTATACCAGAGAACAACAGGAAGCAGTTGAGAAACAATTTTCCCAATTACCAGAGGTACTCGTTGAATATCCTGGAAATGTTGTTGAAAGTACCAAAGAACTTGGAACAGGGATTACTGAGGCAATAACTAAACCAGAAGAAACAATTACTGGATTAGGCAAGATATTGGCAGGCGGAATCCAGTCAATCCCAGGAATTGATACTTTATACAATAAGTATTCAACCGAAAAAGGAAAAGCTACACTTGAAAGCAACAGGGAAGCTTTTAATACATTGTTGAATTATTATAAAGACAAATATGGCGGCAAGAATGCAGAAGAAATAGTCAGAAATGTAGCCGATACAGCATATAACGACCCTGTTGGATTCACTCTTGATTTATCAGTTGCCTTACAAACTACTGGTTCAGTTTTAGGAACGACTAGCAAAGTAACAAAAAGCACTGAATTGGCAAAAGCTAGTCAGACAATAAGTAAAATCGGAGAATCTATTGATCCAATTAAAGTAGTTGCCAATACAATAAATGGTATTTTCGATAGCATCTTGGGGAAAAAAACAACAGCAAAACAGACAGCCGCCGAGATAACCCAAGCCAAAACAGAAAAAGACATTCAAGCTTCAACAAAAGCCCTACAACAGATTGATACAGCTAATACTGGTGGATATAAAGCATTAGGAGATAAAATTGACGATGGAGTGAAATTAAATAGTAAAGCAGTTGATAAAACCCTTGCTCAATATGATGATTTATATAAAACGAAAGATTTAGTCCAGAAATCCGTTGGAGGAACGGTGAAAATGAATTTTGTTAAACAGGCAATATCAGACTTAAAAGATTTATATAATGCCATTAATAATATTAATGCCAAGGAAGCAATACTAAAACTTGAATCGAAAATGAAAACAATCGGACTTACCCTTGAAGAGATAAACAACTTAGCAAGGGAATATGGAATTCAGAATAATGCTTTTAAATTAAACAATCAATTAAAAGCTGGTAAAATCGCCGCTGGATATGAAAATGTTAGAAGTGGATTAAAAAATACCGTTAAAACTTTAATTCCAGATGCAGATGTGGCAAATTCAATAGGAATAATTGATAGCCAGACCAATGCTTTGTTGAGAACAAGAGATTTGGTTGAAAAAGTAGCTCAAAGTATCCAAAACGCAGCCAATAAAGTGTCCAAAAGTAATTTATTGACAAAGATTGCTGGAACAGTCGCCGATTTAATCAACAGAGCTACTGGAAACGGAGTATCAAGATTTTTAAGAAGTTTACAAGGATTTTCTGGTAGTACTTCTTTTAATTATCTTGAATTGGAATCACAGCTTCAAAAAACATTGAATACATTTGAAAAACTGAATTCGATGTCAGCAGATAACATTATCAAAAATCTTAACAACTTAACTAATATCTTGGAGACCGGATATTATGTTGGCACGGTGCTTGACCAGATGAGCAAGCCCGGGCAGGAAACCGAGGCGAATGAAGTGGAAAAAATGTTCAGGTAAAACTTAATAAAGGATCGCCTTAATGAAAAGATTTTTTTGGACTTCTGGTACCCTTCCTCCGAGCATCCACAAAGCGAAAGCGTCGGCTGCGATTTCCTGCAGCATTGTCTGGGACAGCTTCTGGGGAGTGGGATTGAATGCGGACTGAAGCTCCCCTCCAGGATATTGATAAAGGAAAAAATGTCCTAATTCATGCCAAAAAACCCATTTGAATCTTTCTAAAGGTAAATCATTTCTGATAGTTATTCCTTCATCAATAAAATAACATCCGCTTATAGGATCATAACCATCAGGTTGGTGACAGAAAGAATTGATTTCACCATACGACGCCAAACGAATTTTAAGGCTAGAAATATTTTTAGCACCAGCAATAATAGGGAGAAAGATTGAAAGAGCCAAAACGACAATTAAAATTTTTTTAGACATAATATTTTAACATTATTGATATTCTATCCTGTTTATCATAATAAATATATAAGTCAACTTCAATGGAAAACCAAGACACGCAACAGAATAAATCCATAGCTTTTATGAGGACTGACATCAACTGGATTAAGAACGAGTTAAAGGATATGAAAGCCCAGATTTTCAATCATATCCCCACCTCGATAAAAAAACTGGAAGACAAGATAAACGACAATGAGCTGGCTAACAGCAAATGGCGGACAAGCATTTTGGTCGCAGTCATACTCGTGATGCTGGAACTGTTGGCAGGGTTTGTTTTGAATTATTTTAAATAATTATGTCAGAAATAAACAAGCTATCATTAAACTTCCACCATCAGCTTTTGAGGTATGGGGCCAAGGGACTGAAACAGGCTGCCAACATCACCGACAAGACCGCTTATCTGAGAACCACAATTCAGGAGATTTTGGGAACGAAAACCGATATGAACAAATTAGCTGTCAGCCTATATGACGAGAATTAGGGAATTATCCATAACTAAACACTAAAACAGGTGTTTCCAGCCACCCCAAGTTTTCCACAGATTAGTGTTTCCAAGTACTTGACAATACTTCTTGCCTATAATACAATGGAAGTAGATAAACACTAATCAACATTATGCAAAAGAAAACTAAAAAAATAGGAGTGGTGAAATTCCTAACAAAAAAATTCCCAACAGAAAAGTCAGCAGAAAAGTTTTTCGCAGAAAAGAGATGGGGCGATGAAATAACCTGTCCCTACTGCAACTGCGTGAAGATATACAAGGTAAAAGGTTCACAGCCCTACAAGTGTGGGAAATGCAACCGCAAATTCACCTGCAAGGTTGGAACAATTATGGAAGGCAGTCATATCCCAGTCAGGACTTGGCTGTTGGCTATGTACTTAATGGGAACTGCACGCAAGGGCATATCTTCAATCGCAATGGCAGAGCAGTTAGGCGTTCAGCAAAAGACAGCGTGGTTTATGGCTCAAAGGATAAGGGAAGCGTGCTATGAATACGGCAAGCTGAAAGGACAAATTGAAATAGACGAAACATATATCGGCGGTAAAGAGAAAAACAAGCACGCAAGCAAGAGAGCTAAAAAAGGCAGAGGTGGTGTCAATAAAATCGCTGTCGTAGGCTTAAAAGAACGAAACGGAAGGGTCGTAGGCAAGGTTATGGATAGCACTGGCAGATACGAGATACACAAACTCATAGAAAAAAATGTTTCAAAGAAATCAGCAATTTTCACAGACGACCACCGCTCTTATCACGGAATAACCAAAAAAGGATATAAACACCATATTGTCAACCACTCAAAAGGCGAATACGTCAGGGGGATCGCTGGAACTAACAGCATTGAAAGCGTATGGGCTACTTTTAAAAGAGGCGTTTACGGCACTTACCACCATTTAAGCAAAAAGCACTTACAGAGATATGTTAACGAGTTCGCTTTCCGACTTTCAAACGGCGGTTCACTGGCTTTCGTCGAGGCAGTGTGCACAAATCATCAAAATGGGTTAAAATACAAGAAGCTAACAAACAATTATGCGAAAACAAATTATAGAGCCGTTAGACCAAGAGTTCGACGAGGTCGCAGAGGCGGTAGCAAAATACAAGAAGCGAAGCGTATTCTCCTCAAAACGCCAGTTGCAGTCGCCTGAAATAACGCTCAACCCAAAACTTAAACTGAATGTAAGACAGAAAATGGACGGCTTGAAAATGCTGAAACTTTTACCAGAGAAAAGCATACCTCTTATTTTTTTTGACCCTCAATACAGGAGCGTTATGGACAAACAGAACTATGGAAATGCTGGCAAGAACAGAGGCAAAAAGCGTTTGGAACTTCCACAGCAGACAAACGCACAAATCAAAAAATTCCTCAAAGAAATTGAGCGTGTCCTGATACCAAGCGGACACCTTATGCTTTGGATTGATAAGTTTATTTTAGTTTCAGGCGTTCACACCATACTGGAAGGTTGCTCTTTGCAGTTGGTTGATATGATAACTTGGAACAAAGACAGAATGGGAATGGGCTATCGTTCAAGGCGTTTCAGCGAACACTTGCTTGTTTTACAGAAACCGCCGGTAAGAGCCAAAGGGATATGGATTATCCATAACATACCTGATGTTTGGAAGGAAAAGATAGAGAACGGCGACAAGAACCACACCCACGCAAAGCCAGTTGAATTGCAGACGCAACTTATCAAAGCCACAACTCATAAAGAGGACATAGTGGTTGACCCCGCAGCAGGCGGATACTCTGTTTTGAAGGCGTGTCAGAAAGCTGGCAGGAACTTTTTGGGTTGTGATATAATAAAATAAATAAAATAAAAATATGGATGTTCTTAATACAATAAACGCTATTATAGTGGCAATAGGGATACCTACAATTATTGGTGCTACAATTTATATTGGAAAAAAATTGCAGATTTTAGATGATTTAGAGCCAATTAGAAAAAAATTTGCCGTTATAGAATCAAAGGTGAATGACCTTTGGCAAGATAGAGTCGCACCTGCTTTTTCGCCACGCCAACTTAATGAGCGTGGAAAATCAATATTTAAAGAAAGTGGCATAAAAGAAATTGTTGATACCAAAAAAGATACTCTCCTTAAAATTGTAAAAGAAAAAGGTGCTACCAATCCTTATGACGCAGAAGCAACTATTTTGGAAATTATGAATAATTTACCTAATCATTGTCCTGATGTTGTTGAAAAATTAAAAACAGGTGCATTTAATTCAGGTGCAAGTATGAGTGATGTTCTTTTGGTGGGTGCTATTTATTTAAGAAATCTTATTTTTCCAGAATTAGGATTTAAAGTTGAGGAATTAGATAGACCTAATAAATGATGGCACTAATAGAAAAAGCAAAAGGCAGGCTGTAATCTCCTCTGGGAACGAATTAGAGAAGCTGATATGGGAAAAGGTTAATCAAATTGATGACTTGGACAAGTTTCTTGATACGACCCTGCACGGGGGCGAAGACAAGGTTTTCGTTGCCACCAAAAAGCAGATAAAGAAATCCCAAAGGATAAACTCCAAGTATGAACCCGACTTTTTGGGGTTTAATCCTTATCATAAGAAATGCTATATCGTAGAAGTTAAAGATGGTGACCAGTTTGATACTAAAAAGGCAAGCGGTGAGCATAAGACCCTGCACGACTTCACGAACGACATATCCTCTGCTCTGACCTATTCCACAGAGATTTATATGTGCTGTTTCAATGCCAGAAGCAAAGATGAAATGTACACAGGTCTTAAAGGCAAGTTTTCAAAAGACGAATTGTTAACAGGAAAAGAATTAAGCATATTGTTTGATTTTGATTACAATGAAATCGTAAAAATAAGAACGGCAGACCAGCAAAGCAACTTGGAGTATTTTATAAAAGAAATTCTTAAAATTTCTCAAATCAAAAATATGATTACGGGGTTTCTCAAAAAGTTTCGTGGTTAGTGTTTAGATGTACATAATTCCC
>CAZYWQ010000013.1:0-10643 GCA_964651675.1 uncultured Candidatus Sumerlaeota bacterium
GGGTGATGTATTATACAGCGACCAGCAAGCCTGAAGGAGGAAATCATACAGTAGAATATCGCACAAGCAAAGACCTTGTGAATTGGAGTGAGCGAAAGACAGCCTTTACCGATCCATCGATTGGAAAAGGTGGTGGACCGACCGAATCGCCATTTGTTGTACATCGAGGAAAATATTATTATTTATTCATCGGACCGAGAGGAGGATATGTTGGAACGGATGTATTTCAGAGTGAAGACCCATTTTATTTTGATATAAAGAACAAAGTTGGGCATATCGAATCACACGCAGCAGAAGTAATACGCGATAAAGATGGGAAATGGTATGTCAGCCACTGTGGTTGGGGCAAAGGAGGCGTTTACTTAGCACCACTATACTGGAATGACGGACAGGACGAAGTCGACACATCATTACCAATTCCAAAATAAATTGACATAATTTTTTAAGATTTTGTTATATCTAAAGGTAATGGTCTATACCTTTCTATCTATACGCATCTTTTCTATGTCGTACATAAAATATGATTATTATTTTCCCTTCGAACTGGACTTGATAAATAATTCTATAATCACCTACTCTAATACGATATTGCATTATTGAACCATGCAATTTTCTACATCCTTCTGGAAATGGATTCGTTGAAAGGGATTCAATGGATTGAATAACACGAGGGATTTGCTTTTTATCAATTTTCTTTAAATCTTTATAAGCCGATTTCTTCCAGATAATTTTATAGTAAGCCATCTTTTTTTAGCTTTTTCTTGATCTCATCAAAAGAAATATTTTCTTCATCACGGCGTTCTGCAATAATAGCCAAATCGTGCAGGTCCTCCATTAATTCCTCATATTCTTTGACAGGTATCACTACTGCAGATTTATTACCTTTTTTATCGACAATATATTTCATCCCAGACTCCATTTAATTTATTATTATAACTCTATTTTCACTCTTTTAATGAGTCAATGATTTTTTAAATTTCGTAGGATGGACTTTTCTCACCCTTTTTCATTTAGCACACTCTACATTTTTATGTGCGATAAAGCGCACCGCTACATTAGTAGAGATTTTCTCTCGTAGAGACAGAGCCGCAGGCTGCCTGTGGCAACATTGTTCTGTCCAAAATTAAAACTCCCCAAATTGTTCGTCTAAAACCTCTACCTGATTTCCAACAATCTTTTTCCTGACAATCTTTGTAATACTATACGGTTCATCCCGATAAAAAATTATCGAATAATCACCCATCGGCAAATTTTTAATTTCATATTTTCCATTTTTATCAGTTATGTCTTTATCTACAAAACCTCTGCCTTTGATTATTTTATCAATATCCGAAGGTTCTTCTATCATACCATTCACAACATAAACATTTACCTGCCCAAATGGAAAATACTGAGTATCAACTTTCCTCCTGACAATTCCACTGAGTCTCCCCTTATGCTTGTCCGAAAGAGCTTCTCTACATTGCGAAAGAAATCTCTCCGCATTCCAGTACGGTTTCTCATAATAAAGGCTATATGTAAACACCAACTCGCTTAACAACTTTGAGGCATCAAGATAATCACCACCTCTGACCATAGTCTGCGCCTGCAAAAATTGGTCACTAAAAATCTGATCAAGCGCATTGTATTTCATCTCTCTTATTTTTTCCGCATCATAATTCATCGCATCTTCGTAGCTATTCTCGATGTTTGTAACCACATCAAATGCCGAATAATAATCCCCTGCTAACAAGTAAGTGTTTGCTTCCTCGACCAACCTTGCATATCCAATCTCTCTATCACATTTTATCTCAAGCTCTCTCGCATCCTCAGCTATCCTTGTCCCGCCCAAATTTGTAAGTATGTAATCGCAATCCAACTTCGCATCCTGATACCTTTTCTCGTTATATGCGTCCAGAGCATCTTTATAATGTTTCTTCGATTCCTGTTCGTTATGAATAATATTTCTGACATCCTCAATTTTTTCATTTAATTCTGCATCATCCTTTATCAAACTTTCGAACTTTTCCAATTCCTTATACTGAACAACAATCAATTCGAGACTTTTTCCATTCCTATACATTTCTATTAGTTGTTCGGTTGATTTTTCGATAAATCTTTTGATGTTCTCCCAGCCTTTTTCATCTTCAGGATTAATCGATAACAACTCCTTATTCGCCAATCCAACAATTCCAAGCACATCGTTTTCCAAAGCCCATTTACTAATCATCGAAAGCTGATAAACCTTATCATTTTTATATAAAAGATAATCATCGACCGAATTAATATCCTTCAAATTGGGAGAGATTGGGATAAGTTTCTTCAACACTGACAGAGCTTGTTCAAAATCATTGGCGCTAATGAACTTTTCCGCATTACCCTTTAGGTAAACACCAACAACGGGTGCACAAATCGTATAATATTTTGCAGGTTCATTACTAAAAGCACCTTCAATCATCTTATAATGTTTAGCTAATAAATAATTTTTAAGATTCAGATAAGGTTGATCTTTGCAATAAACGATAGACAAAGCCGCTTTTCGGATCATATCCAAATCATTTTTCTTATATTCCTTATAAGTTAAAGGATTCGTGACAGTAGGAGAAAAAGAAATAGCTTTCGAAAGAAAATTCTCAGCTTTCTCAAAATCCTTAGTCTGTGTATAATAATAAATTTTTCCTCTATAATAATCCAATAATTCACCTGCATAAACAGGATAGTATTTCTCATCCCATTTATTAATCAGCACTTCAAGGATGTTATAATATTCCTCAGAATTTTCCGACTTATAAATCTTCGCAAGTTCGAGATATAATCCCTCACCGTCAGGAAACTTCTCGAGGGCTTTATTCAAAAGATTCTTCGCATCTTCTATCCAGAGTTTGTCTTCAAGTTCTTTTGCCCGATTAATAATGTCTGACACATTTTCTTCATCACTGACTTCAAATATATTTTTCTCTATCTCCTCTTTAGTGGCATTTATTTTCCTCAATAAAGAAAGTGATTTGGTATTTTTCAGAAATGCCTTTTCATAGTGCATCAATGCTGTATTAAATTCCCCATCATTAAAAAATTTGTCTCCGAGTATTTCGTCATCACTTTTTCCCATTCCTGGCTCGATTTTCCTTATTTCCTTCTCATTAATATTAATAACGCTTATTCCCGTATCAATTTTGACAACACCATCTTTTCTGCTTTTTATCTCACCATAAATCTCGATTCCTTCATTTAATACTATTTTATCTCCAAAGATAATATGACAGAATGATATGAATATGATGATGAATAAGATTTTTTTAGTCATAATTTATCTGGCAATTCCTTTCCCACGAAAATTCTGTGACGAGGACAGAACAATGTTCTGTCCCTACTTAAAATACAAACAATTATTAGCTATTGTAGAAAACAGTCGCGACTGTTCCCTACAGTGTTTTCTATAAATTCATTTATTTTCAGACAATTTTATTTTGCTACTAAATTTTTTATAAGTCCACAATCCTAACAGAAAAGTAAATATGCAAATTATCTGTGAAGTGGAAATAAATCCCCAATAAAATCCTCTCTCAACATCACCTCTAAAAAACTCGATTGTAAATCTCATAATGGAATATAAAATTAAATACAGTGCAAAAACTTGTCCATCAAATTTCTTTTTGTAGACATAAACATAAAATAAAATCCCAAAAATAATAAAATTGGAAATGCTGTGAAAGAGCTGAGTCGGATATACAGGTAAAGAGTGCGTATCAGTCAACTTCACCCATCCTTCATCATAATGATACTGAAAAGCAGGACTTCCTTCAAAAGACACTTTATTTGTAGCTATCACATTATAGAGTTCAGTTTCACTCATATTACTCATATCAATATTCGGATACAAAAATCGAGGAAATCGAATGCCCAAAAAAGACTTTGTCACTTTTCCATAACAACATCCTGCAAAAAAACAACCGATTCTTCCAAATGCCTGCGCCAAAACTAATCCAATCGCACCGATGTCTACACTCTTTCCCAAAGGCAATCTCTTTTTCTTAATCATAAAATAAACCATCGGTGCAGCTCCTAATATACCTCCCCAAAGAACAAATCCTCGACGATTAAATATGTAAAACAACGGTTCATTTAAAAAATCTTTAAAGTTTACTATGATATAAAGTATCCGTGCACCTACCATACCTGCTATAACTGAATAAAAAATAATATCAATCACGACTTCTTCCTTGAAACCAACTTTTTTGCCCAATCTTACTCCCAGATATACAGCCACAATCAGTCCCAGAGCTATCATAACACCATAAAGTGAAATCGGAAATGAACCTATGCGAAACAAAACAGGATACATTAGTAACCTTTCTTATGAAAAACTTATGGCTTTAATTCTTACAAAAATCATCATAAATAAATCTCAGCAATGTTTTTCCAACAATGTTCAGACTTTCAGGTGAACATTTATCAGGTGTATCCTCAAGTGTATGCCAGTATTTATAATCAAAATCAATGAGATTAATATATTTCTTCCCTTTTTTAATAAAAGGTACATTATCATCATATACCGCTGTTTCTATCTTATTCGAAAAAGATTTCTTCGATACAGATTGTCCTACCTCCCAGAGTCTATTTACTGTCTCTTTTGCTACACTCATCGAAAATGTTTCTTTTTTGATGACTAAATCTGCATCGCCTATCATATCTATATTAATACCAAAATCAAATGGATATTTTTCAAGGGCATTCTTTGCGAAGTATTGTGAACCGAGACAAAATTCATAAATGTTAGCATCGAATCCCATATCTTCACAATCAAAAAAGATAATCATCACACCACAATCAGGTTTATTCTCACCAAGTACTCTCGCTAACTCCAATAATACTGCCGTTGAGCTTGCACCATCATTAGCGCCTAATATCGGTCTGTCCTTATGTTCAGGATCCTTCTCAGCAATCGGTCTCGAATCCCAATGTCCACTCAAACAAATTCTCCTTTTCTTATCAGGATTAATCAGACCGATGATATTGGTCATATCTATTTCTTTCCCGAGTAAGGCAGAATATTGTTTGAATTCCTGTAGCTCGATTTTATCAACATTCTTCTCCAAATTTTCTTTTATGTATTTCAAACACTCCTTATGTGCTTCAGAACCAGGAACCCTCGGACCAAAATCACATTGATTCACCAGATGCTCATACGCCTTCATCTTATTAAACCGAACACTAAAATCCTCACCATATCCAATCGAACCAAATAAAAATATAATCACTACAAAGAAAGGAATATGGCATTTTAGTTTCGATGCGGATGATGTATATTTAGTATAACATTTTTTCATAGATTCATTTTATCCTTTCAATATTAGACTCTGAAAAGACTATTGTGATTTAATAAAATTTATTGAATCTTTTATACGCTCAAGAGTTCTCTCTTTTCCCAGACAATACAAAACATCGAATATACCTGGACTCGCCAGCTTGCCTGTCAATGCCGCTCTCAACGGATGAACAATCTTTGCAAACTTTATTCCCAATTTATCGGATAAGCCTCTCAAAGCCTCTTCCAATGCGGCTGTACCGAAATCACTTTCATTCTCAAGACAATTATAGACTTGTTCCAGAATCTGCGCATTCTCCATCTTCGATAAATATTTATTAATCGCTTTATCTTCGTATTCAACCTTATCAATGAAAAAATACTGAAGGCTTTGAACAAGGTCCTTAAGCGTACGAGCTCGTTCAATCTCAAGACTAATCATATATTCTAATTCACTTTTATCATATCGATCAATGTTATATCCAGATTCTTTAAGAAATGGCATCGTCCGTTTTATCACCAGAGATTTATCGAGTGACCGAATATATTGTCCATTAAACCATTTCAATTTTTCATAATCAAAAACAGCAGCGGTTTTTGAAATCCGCTCTACACTAAACTCCTTCACCAATTGCTCTTTGGAGAAAATCTCTCTCTCCGTTGATGGAGACCATCCTAATAGTGCAAGAAAATTAATTAAAGCCTCAGGATGAATCCCATCCTCCTTAAACTGAAGAACAGAAGTTGCTCCGTGTCTTTTACTTAATCTTGTTTTATCCGAACCTAATATCAAAGGCAAATGAGCAAAAACCGGCAGATCCTCACCCAGAGCCTGATAAATCAAAATCTGTTTCGGCGTATTGGACAAATGGTCATCTCCCCTAATTATATGTGTTATTCCAATATCTACATCATCCACCACACAGCATAAATTATAAGTATGCCATCCATCCGATCTTCTAATGATGAAATCATCTATTGTCTTATTATCAAATTCCACATCACCTTTGATTAAATCATTTACAACAGTTTTCCCTTCTCCAACTTTAAATCTCACAACAGGATTAGGATTAACCTTGAATGCCTTCTGCAAATCTTCATCGCTCAAGTTTTGGCATTTTTTATCATAGACATAGATAACACCCTTCTCTAAGGCATCAGCTCTTAACTTCTCAATTCTTTCATTAGAACAAAAACAATAATACGCCTTATTTTCTTTAAGCAATTTCTCAATCTTTTGATCATACAATTTGAGTCTTTGAGATTGATATACAACTTCATTATCCCACTCAATTCCAAGCCACTGTAATGAATCAAGAATCTGCTGAATCGACTCCCCTGTAGAACGCTGCAAATCGGTATCCTCGATCCTGAGGATAAACTTACCATTCTTATTGCGCGCATATAAATAATTAAACAACGCCGTTCTTGCTCCACCAATATGCAAGTAACCCGTTGGTGAAGGTGCAAATCGTACTATAACTTCTTTTTTCATATTCCAATCAACGAATTATAATTTGTTCACTAATGTAGTGAGGGTCTTTAGACCTGTTATAAAAGAATCATATTATTAAAACGCACCTAAAGGTGCTCACTACATTTAGCGATATTAAATCCCTATCCATCCTCGAACAACCTCGATAATATCACCAATATTTCTATGACCTGTTACTGATGCAAGCAAAAAGTACAAAACCACAAGTAGAATTACTAATATAATAAGTTGCTTAAAACCCTTTTTCTGAAAGAGTGAAACCTTTCGCTTCGGTGCCTCACCTGACACTTTTTGCATAAACTCAGTTGTCGCCTGATAACACTCATCAGAGCAAAAAACTCCAATCTCCGTTTGCATAATACAATCTGCACACAGCGGTTTATTGCATCGCTTACATCTCGTCACAGCCTGTTTCAAAGGATGATTTTTACATTTTGCTTCTTCGGGCATCTCAATCTGACCCCCTATTCTTTTATTGTGATAAAATATTTGAAATTAATTCCAAAATCCTCTTATGTACTTTAATATTCATTAACTTAATCTTTAAGGTACGATAATTAAATCTGATTTTTATCTTGATTCCTTCTTTAGATTACATAGACACTTGATTATGACTAATAAATCTGAATAACTGATTATGCAATTAAAAAGTATGAAGAAAAGTAATCGTCCTTTATATTACTTATTCCTAAGATTAATATTTCTTACTACATCTGTTTATTTCATTCAAGTAGTTTATCCCGATGAAATTATTACGAACAATGGAACCCATATAAAAGGATACATAAAAGAACAAAATGATGATTATATAACATTTATTACTCCTGATACAACCATCAAGCTCGAGATGACGGCAGTAAAAAAAGTAAAGCGCGAATCAAAATCGGACAGTTTTATATATCTTGGTGATGAATTTTTAAAGCGCAAACTATATCGTTATGCTCAAGAGTATTATCTAAAAGCAAACAATGCTGGCGAAGATAAAAAAATCATCGACCAGAAACTGAAGACTTTAAATTATCTAAGATTTAAAGATGAAGAGTTCTCACAAGTCGACAAACTCATAGATGCAGAAGACTATCGGAAGGCACTGGACGAATATCTATCCCTTCTAACAAAATATTCTGATGCGCCATTTGCGGATGAAATAAAACAGAAAATATCTTTTACCTATCGCAAACTTGCCGAGATTGCATTCGACCATATCGACTCAAACGCAGCCTATTTCTATCTACAAAGAGCCTTGAAATACGATCCATTCTCATACAAGGTGCATAATACATTTGCTAATATCCTTCAACAGCAAGGTTACTATGAACAGGCAATAAAAGAATATCAGGAATCCCTGAAAATAAATCCCAAGCAATACGACTTGAAAAAAACAATTGCAAAACTTGAGTCGCAATATGGAAAACCAGACACATTGAAGGACATAAGCATCATAACAAGAATTGCAGATGCTAAAATTGCGAATGTCAAAGCCAGTCTTGAACTACAACAAGAACTCCCTGACAAGGAAAAAAGATTAAAAAATAAAGCCATTGATGTTCTCCTTCAGGCTTACAATGCCGGACCAGGAGCCGTCATCGTATATGATGGCGATATTGCTTATGATGAAACAAAGAAATATGTTGCAAATGTCAACTATTGGCTAAACAAAAATATAAGAAAAAATAAATATGATAACATTATAGAAAAAAATGCTCAAAAATTTAATCTCGACAAAAATTTAGTTAAGGCAATTATAAAAATTGAATCCGATTTTGATCCTTATGCCATATCAAAAGCAGATGCACGAGGTTTGATGCAAATTACACGAGTTACCTGGAACGATACTATCGAAAGATTAGGAGTCGACTGGGACTATAACGAATATGCCTTTGATCCCGAGAAAAACATAATAGTCGGCTGCCATTATCTCAGCTGGCTCAAATCCCAATATCTCCCAACATTCTTTGGAGATATCTTTGCGTAATATGGAGGTAAAAAATGAAAAATTCTGATACCCAGAAACCATCCGAGAGTTACATAAATATTGTTAAGAAAGGGATTAGAACACGCTTCATTGCTGGTCTTCTTGTCGTTATTCCATTATTCATCACACTTTATATCATTAACTTAATAAATAATTTGTTTCTTCCCTTCGTAGAGAATGTTATCTACTTTAAATACTTAATCAAGGAATATCCACTTTTAAGAAATATAATCGGTATTATTTTAGGCGCTATAGTAACATTTGGGATTATTTATATCGCAGGTATTTTCGCAACAAACATACTCGGTAAAAAAATAATTTCTTTAGGTGAAAAAATTATTACCCGTATTCCCTTCATAAAAACCGTTTACACCTTAACAAAACAAGTCATCGAATCAATCACCATTTCCTCCAAACAATCATTCAAGCGTGTTGTCTGGTTGGACTATCCTAAAAAGGGGACAAAAGTATTAGGTTTTGTAACGAGAGACCTAACCGATGTTAAAACAGGTGAAAAATTAATCAGCATTTTCGTCCCAACCACGCCCAATCCAACTTCCGGGTTTATGGTAGTCATACAGGAAAATGAAGCCATCGACTCGGGATTAACAGTTGAAGAAGCAATGAAAATAATTATATCAGGAGGATTGCTCTTATCAAAAAAATTCTCAATGACGCAGACGACTCTATCTTCAGTTAAGGATCAGGTGAAAGTTGAAGATTCCAAAGATGTGAATACTGCAAATTAAACAAACAAATCAAACTGCTACTTTTGGCCTTTTCTCTGATGTGGCTGATTCATTCTCTATTTTCCCCGATGTTTTACCATTCTCCTTTATAATTATAGACCAACTTTCGCGAATATCAGAGAGCATTTTAATCACACGGTTAATTTTCTCTATACTATTTTCATCATTAGCCTGGTAAAGGTAATCTATCATAAAATCATAAAGTCTCATTAGATTTTCGGCAACCTCGCCACCATTCTTCATATCAAGAGAACTCATCAACTCCGAAAGAATTGCAATTGTCCGACTCAACTTCTCCATCTTCACAGAATTATCACCATTATTGATGGCAATAATTGCCTTTTTTAAAAACATAATAGCGCCATCAAACAACATTAACACTATCTTTTTTTTGTCTGTAGTTGACCGAACAGTTTTCTGGTACTGCTCATAACCGTTTTTCTTTACATTCATTGTACCATTCCCAACACTATATTATTCCTTACCCTGATTATTCCAGATTTATGAACTTGATATCGATAGATTCCCAAGCACGCTTGACAGATAATCCGACTGTGACTGTAGTGTCGCAAGCATTGATTCCAATGCAACAAATTGAGCCTCCAGTCTTTCTTGCTTTTTCTCAATCAAGGTTTCCATTTTTTCAATGCTATTATCTATATCCTCAACTTGGTTCTCTAATCCTGTAATTCTCTCAGTAATTGTTCCATTAATCGAATCAGTAAACGAATCAACCAGACTCTCTAATTGGTTGAATATACCTTGAGAAAAATTGATGTTATCTATGAATCCTGTTGCATTATTTTCTATTCTGACAGATAAACCCTCAGCATCGTATCCTGCCAATCCTGTCAGTATTAATCCATTACCCTTTGCAGCTTTTCCACCAATCGTTCCCTGGATATTTGTTCCTTTTGCCACAATTTCAGTAGTCCCGATTCCTGTTTGCTCACTTGTACCTCCATCCTGATCGGATACAACCTTAAATGTTGCTGATGTACCATAGGCATCAGTTTTCAACTTCAATATTCCCCCATCATTTTCAGCAATAATATCCAAATTATTAGTTTCCATCACCGTGTTAATCTTTTCCACAATATCATCGATTGTATCACCAGCAGCCAAATTCACCGTATATTC
>CAZYWQ010000013.1:10653-16364 GCA_964651675.1 uncultured Candidatus Sumerlaeota bacterium
ATTCCCCTGAGTTGAAGCCTGAGTTGCTGCAGATGTTACATAAACAGCATAAGTTCCCGCTTTTGTATTTGAAGTGGCACTAATATATGTCAAATTGTTATTACTTACAGCTTTCCCGAACCTCTGAAATAGAAGTCTTACATCTTCCGAATTGTTTTCAAGTGCATCAGTAAAAGTACTGCTATCAAGCTCAAGATTCCCATCCCTATCAACTGTTATTCCAATAGCTGCGAGCGAGTTAAAATTAGATGAAGTGCCTTGAACAAATCCTGTAACCATTGAAGCAAGCTGACTTTTTACTGACCTCAAAGTAAAATCACCAAATAGGGGCATCGCTTCATCATCATCAGTTAAATTCAATTGTGTACTAATTAAACTGTTTACATCTGCCCAGGCTGAAATGAATGCATTCACTTTCTCCGTTACTGAACTATTGTCTTCACTTACAGATATTGTAACTGTTTCAGTGCTTGATGCTGACTCTAAATTTACTGTCAAACCATCTATAATATCACTAATAGCATTCGAATCCCTTGTAATTCTGATACCATCAAGTTCAATAATTGCATCCTTCGCCTCTTGCAAGACAGGATTAAAGGCATCGATTGAAAACTTATCACCAACGCCAAAGTCCTGTGTTCCCGCACCAAAGGATATCTCCACTCCAGAATCTGTTATCTGAACTGGATTAGTATCCGTAGTATATATGGTATCACTGAAAGTTACTCCACCATCGGTTGAAACCTTGAACTTTGCTACCCCAATAGCTCCTTCTTCGACAATTTTAACAACAATATTTTCAGTACCATCACCAGTGTAAGATCCACTACTTGTTACAGTACCATCAAAGATATTATCCTCATAAGCATAAGCATCCTCGATAACATTACTTGAAAAATCAATATTGGTATCATTCTGTGTTATTACAATTTCATTATCCGCACCTACAGATTCACCTGTCAGAACTAATCTATAGGGATTTGTTGGAGTTCCATCATCGATAATCGAAGCCCGCACACCCCCATCAGCATCATTTATAGCATCACGCAAATCCTCCAAAGTTGTATTCTCATCAACATTGATAGTGACCTCGCTTCCATCACCGACCTTAAATTTAAAAACACCCGACGAATCCGCCACACCTGTCTCATCCTTATCAACAAAACCAGCCGCAGCCAATCTATGCGCCTGAGCCAATTGTAAAACCTTCAATGAATAAGTCCCCGAAGAAGCTGTGCCAGAAATATCGACTGTAGCAATGTCGGTATTTGAGGATAAGGCATTTTTTTCATTAAAAATAGAAACATTTGTCAAATCACTTAACGCATCCTGCAGTTCTGCCAAATTACGATTTATTGATTGAAACAAACTTATCTGTGTTTGATAATAAGTTTGTTGTAACTCCAAATTATCAATAGGTGCACGCTCAAGCTCAATCAACTGAGATATTAACTCAGTATAGTCGATTCCAGAAATCAAGCCTACTCCACTCGTTATGCTCATATTCACAGCCTCCTATAAAGCAAAGGTAGGTGCAAACTGAAATAATTCAGCTTGCACCGAACAGCTTATGCCTCAGTATCTATCAATAAACCTGTCTCATCACTATACTCTTTCAATCTCGCCATCAGCTTCATCGCTTCCTCACTTGGAATTTGCCTAATTATCCTATTAGTATCCTTCTCGACGATCTTGATAATTATATCACCCGTATTCGTGTCAACATCAAAACTAATTTGTCGATTACCCACAGAACTATTAATCCCATAAAGTTCCTTGTATTCATCCAATATTTGCTCAATCGACTTTCTCAGAGACTCATTATTCTTTACTTTCTGTATAACATCGGTCAAATCCAAAGAAGAATTAGTTGGTATCTCGTTAACATTCTCCAATCCCGCATTGTCAGGCTGTATACTGGCTTGCTGACTCTGTTGCGACCCGCTTGGTCCATTTGCACCAGAGCCCCGCACAGCTTTAACAGTCTTAACTACCGGCTGTGTATTAGCTATGTTGTCAATAGGAGAAGCCATATTCATCCTCCCCTTTCATAATCATAACCATTATAGAGCGGGTAGGAATAAATACCCACCCGCCCATATAATTATAAAAGTATCTCATTAAGATAACAGTGTTAACGCTGACTGCGGAATAAGTATATTCGCCTGAGCAAGAATCGCTGTACCTGCTTGCTGTAATATCTGGTTGCGGGCTAATTCCGCCGTCTCCTCAGCAAAATCAACATCTCTTATCTGACTCTCAGAAGAGACCAGGTTTTCTTTCAAAACAGCCAAACTACTGATTGAAGACTCAAGCCTGTTCTGGATAGCTCCCATATTAGCTCTTCCCTGGTTGATCTGTCTCAATGCGTTATCAACTTTATCAAAGGCAGTATTTGCTCCTGCAACAGTCGAAATATCAACAGTATTAATAGCTGTTCCTAAATCAACCGTAGCACTTGCGGAAAGACCAAGGTTTGCCATCTCATCACCAGATATTGTAATTGTACTATCAGATACTAACTTAACCTGACCAAACAATATGTCTCCATCAGCAAAACCAACATTTGTTCCTGTGCCAGCTATATCAAGATCAATATTTCTTCCATCAGCAGCTGTAAGAACAAGACTACCAGTATCAATTGTAGCCACAACACCGGTCTGGTTGGTTAATTCATTAATAGCATCTCTCAGAGCACCATCAGCGTCATCATTTATGACAGTAGCATAAATTCTGACACCATTAATATCCAATGAATTTGTGTCATCAAGAGTAACTGCCTGCACTGCAGCTGATCCTGTTCCCGTAGATTCCTGAACAGTAGCACGAACACCAGTATCGGAATAGCTATCATTAATAGCAGCAGCAAGAGCAATAGCACTTTCAGAAGCATTTGCAGATGGTGACAAAGCATCATCAGCAGCATCAGTGTTTCGAATTGATACACCGTTAATGACTAAGTCCGCTGGATCGCTGATTCCTGTACCTGAACCTTTTGCTCTTGTCGAAGTCATTTCGGCTACAGCACCCAGTCTTGATGCCCTGAAGTCAGAAATCGAGAAAGTGATGATCTGACCAGTTTCTCCACCAACTTGAAGCTGAGCATTCGTTAGAGAACCGTTCAATAATGCGGTTCCATTAAATTCTGTTTCAGAACCAATTCTCTGTAATTCTGCAACTAACTCATCAACTTCTAATTGTAGGTTAGCTCTGTCGTCTACGGAGTTTGTTCCGTTGGCAGACTGAACAGCAAGGACTCTAATTCTTTGAAGGATGTCGGTAGATTCTTGGAGAGCACCTTCTGCGGTTTGTAACATACTTAAACCGTCACCTGCATTTCTGGATGCCTGGGTCAAGCTTTGAATCTGAGATCTTAATCCTTCAGATATAGCCAAACCAGCAGCATCATCAGCAGCACGGTTAATTCTGAGACCAGAGGATAGTCTCTCTAAAGATCTGGTCAACGACTTGTTCGTTGACTCTAAGTTTCTGCGTGCAATTAAACTTTGCACGTTTTGGTTTACTCGAATACCCATAGCCATTACCTCCTTGTAATGTTTAAGTTCATTATATGTGGGGTGGGAATTAAAGGCATCCCAGCCTTTGAGATGAATTTTTACCCTTCACCTCACAGGGTTTTTCTATCTCCTCCTTTTCTTTAGTTTCTGAGTCTTCTTATCGTCAGTATATATAAATACTTTAGTTTTTTTACCTAAAATATTTTATCAAAATGAAGTTAAAATCATTTAAAAATCCTGGATTTCCGTTTTTGTGGGAATGACATAATTCAAGCCTTTGGTTTTTAGTAGTATCGTTTAGTCTAATCAAGGATTTGTAGCGCTAAAAACCGCTTCCAGATTGGTTTCGGCATCTTTGTTCTGAGGATTTTCCTGGAGGGATATTTTTAGATACTTTTCAGCATCTTCCCATTTATTCATTGCAAAATATACAACACCTATGTTATTGTATAGCTCGGAGAGATTATCAAAACCATACTCTCTTGCCCTATCAAATGCAGTCAGCGAATGATTAAATTCATTCCTGGCAAAAAGACATTTTCCAAGTAAGTTATAAGTGTCAGGAAATTGAGGATTGAGTTTCATTGTTTCTGTGACTAATTGGAGCGCATCATTAATATTGTTTTTCCGATAACATACATCACCTAAATAATAATACGGCTCAAAGGCTCCTGGCATACATTGTATCGCTTTGGTTAGTGTTAATTCTGCTGACTGTAGATTATTCACTCGGATATATATTTTACCAAGCTCTAATAAAGCAAGGGCGATATTCATCTTTAACTTATTTTTCAAAGATAAAAATCTTATTAATATCTCTTCAGCCTTTTTCAAATCATTAACAGCAGTATAGCATTGTGCCAAATCCAGATAAGCCTTCTCAAAATTTTCTCTAAATTCTATCACTTTCAGATAATGTTCGATGGCTTTATCATATTCTTTACCAGATTTATAAACACATGCAGCATCATAATGAGTAATGTGAGAATCAGGAACCAGTTCTACTGCCCTCTCATAATCATCTAATTTGTATGGGAAAAGTAGCTCCTTCTTCTGTGCAGTCGAGTTAATATTATGATATTTTTTTCTGAGCTTCTTATAATTCGATAACTTCTCAACTGATTTCCCAAAATTTACAACTATATATGGATTGTTATCTTTGATCCAAATATCCTTTTTTATCAGTCCTGCTTGGTAACAATCATCAGCGAGCTGCGTTCCAGGTATGATTCCGAGTCTTGCCAGGAAACAATAATTCGGTTTTGTCTCCTCAATTAAATCAATCGTCTCCTGAAGAGTCTCATTCGTTTCACCCTTATTTCCTGCCATCAAATAGTAACGCATAAATATTGCGTATTTTCTCGTAAGCTCTGCTGCTTTTCTGATTTTATCCAATGAAATATGCTTGTTTATATTCTTGAGAACTGTTGCTGAACCTGATTCCACTCCATAACTGATATAAAAACATCCTGCCTTCTTCATCCAATAGAGTCGTTCCTCATCGATGAAATCAACACGGGTATCACAAGTCCACCAAAAATCATATTTTCGCTCAACCATCTCTTTGCAAATCTCTATGACTCTCTTTTTATTCGCTGTAAATGTATCATCTTTGAAATGAATCTCTCTCACATTATATTTTTCTCTTAAGACATCAAGTTCCTGAAGGATGCTCTCTTTACTTCGAAAACGAATTCGCTTGCCCCAGAATTTTGGAGTAGCACAAAATGTACAGGAACCAGGACATCCCCGTGATGTTGATACAATATCATATTGAAAATATTTGGCAGGAATTGGTATCTCGTCCAGATTAGTCACAAAATCAGCCATTCCATTAAAAATTATCTCTCCGTTCTTTCTGAATGCTATACCCTTGATATTATCATAAGCGGATTCATTCTCAATTTTTTCAACCAGTTCTGGAAATGACAATTCACTTTCACCCACTGCTACAAAATCAATCTGCTGATAGTTCTTTAATATTTGCTCGTATAGTGCTGAAGGATGGGGTCCACCGACAATTGTCTTTACCGAATTTAGTCGGCTCTTAACATCCTTACAGACCGACATAACGATATGCCTATTGAAGGTATGACAAGTCACACCAAGCAAATCAGGCTTGAGTGAAACAATTTTATCGATCACTTTAGAATAAGGAGTCAGTGCGAAATTCTCAAGGGTAATGACATAACC
>CAZYWQ010000014.1:0-6643 GCA_964651675.1 uncultured Candidatus Sumerlaeota bacterium
AACTACCATCTGTCATAACTAAAAAAGCTTGTGGTAATCCACTGGCATTAATCTCTACAACTGGGGCGCCAGGTCCTTGTAACCAGGTATTCGGTTCATTAACCATAAGTAAAGGACCATTGGCTCCATTAAGGGTAATTGTACCTCCAACGGCGAAGTTTATTACACTTGGTCCACCATCCGTATCAGCTGTCTGAAGTTCAAAACGCAACTCACCAGGAAGAGTTGGATTAGAATCAAGTAAGCTCGTGACAAGGTATTGAGCATACATAGGCAAGGTCATCATTAAGATGAACAATGTAATAATAACTGCCTTTAAAGGAAGAGAATGTGTAAAATCCCTTTCTTGATAATTCCTTCTCATAGCGTCTCCTTTCTTTATGCCAGTGATATTCTCCCCAATGTCTCTTTTGCTATTTTTGCTAAATTATCACCGTTTTAAGTAAGGAGCCGCTCTCCTCTGTTTAGCTGTGAGTTTTTCTTGTTTGGTGAAATGATTTAATATACGCTGGCATAATGTTTAATACTACATTTTGTGTTCTTACGAAACTCTAAATGTTAGATATATAACTCCTAAAGTAGGTTAAGTCAATACTATTTTAAAGGGATTATTAGGTAACAAATACAGGATTCTTATATCAGTCAGGATAATGCCTTCAGGAATATATTGTGTGAGTATCGGGAATGAGTTTTGTGAAGTGTGATTGTACAAATAATTACTGATATTTCATTGACGAAATAATTTGTCTTATTTAATTTAATCGTATCGTCTAACATTTTGAGAGTAAATATTTGTTACCATTTGGATTAAAAATATTTTTATGAATATATGGAGGTGAATTTGAGATGAGTATGATCATACTTTTGGCACCACTAATATCTTCAGCCTGGCCCCCGCTGGCATCTGCTATACTCGGTTCTGTGAGCGCTATGGGATATTCAGTTGTGGATGCAAAGGTTGCAGGTAAAGTCGCTGATAAGACTAAAAAATGTGTGGATGTTGATGTAAAAAACAGTCAGGTAATTGCTGAATCTATTAGAGACAAGCAAACTATTACGGTTGAGAAGGATGATGTGTTGGTTTCTTTTCAAAAAGGAGCTGATGATAAATGCAAGATATCGGTTATGGGCGAAGGCAAGACAGATGCGGAGTTGAAGAGTATCGGCGAAGATATCGCTAAAGCTGTAACACAGAAGTATGTTTATAACAGAGTTATGGGAGAACTGAAGCAGAAGGATTTTTCTATTGTGCAGGAGAATATCGAAAATGATAAGACTATCAGAATTAATGCAAGGAGGTATGTAAGTTAAAAAAGCTTGAATAAATAGCGGCTCTTTTGAAATAGTATTTCTATCTGGATTGAGAAAGTTAGTTTGTAGGTGCTATTAAATAAGAATAGAAGAGAGCTATGAGTCGACTGGAAAAAATAGAGCTTGGAAAATTTTCTTCGGTTCCGATTGATTCGCTTAAAACGGAAAAGCAATTATCAGCGCAGGATTATCTGGAAAAAGCAACAGAGGCATTTTATGATGAGGATTTTGAGGGCGCTATTTTCCTCTATTCTAAAGTGCTTGAGATTAATAAATATTCTATTATGTCTTGGATTGGTCAGGTAAGAAGCTTGCTTGAATTAAAGGAGTTTGGTGCAGCAAGGAAAAGATTTAAAACGGCACAATATGTATTGGGTGAGTTACCAGAGTTGTTTTCATTGCAGGCTTTGCTGAAGTGTTACAGTGGTAAAATCAGAGATGCTATTAAACTTTCTGATAAGTCGATAGAGGATTCTGATAGGTCTTCGTTTCCATGGTTTATTCGCGGTTATATTTATCTGATTAAGGGATTTAAGGATAAACCGGAATATTGGTTTACTCAGGCGATAACGGTCGATCCTGTTAATATGTATCTACAGGTTGATATAGGGAGATTGTGCTACACATATAATTTGCCAGAGTTGACTATTCGGTTTTTGTATCAGCCTTCTACGAAAGGAGCGCGTTGTTTTAGTTATTATTATTATCTTTTTAAGGCAGCAATGAAGTTGAAGAAATATGATATTGCGAAGGAATCTTTTGGTCGATTGGAGGTTTATGCCTTTGAAGATAAAAGGAAAAATAAAATCCTTAATGCAGTAAAAAGAAGTAGGGAGTTTAAAAAATATTTAAGTGAATAATATCGTTAAGTTTTGTTTTTAAAGGAGAAAAGTCGATGCCTGAGCATGAATTTGAAATAGAAATAAAACCTGATGGTGAGGTTAAGTTGCATATGAAAGGAGTAAAGGGGAAAAAGTGTGAGGAATATGCCAAGTATTTTGAGGAGATTGTTGGCGAATTGAAATCAGGTGAGAAGACACATGAATATTTTGAGATCGAGGATCTTGTTGACCTCAATTTGAAGACAGTACAATAAAATAACGATGCAATGTCCAGTATGCAAATTTCAGAATATGCCTGATGAAGAGTTTTGCACCAATTGTAAGGCTTTTCTAAGAGCTTATGGAATACCTGCCTATCCTCCCAGAGAAAAAGGATTCAAAAAAATTAGGATTTTTTTTACTTATCTTGCTATGCTTTTTGATTCTTACTCTCCTTCCTTTGAGAGATCAGATGAGGGGAAAGTTAGGGAACCGATAGATGTAATTGGCAATATCAAATTTTTTCTTAATCCCGAAAATCCTGATCAGTTCTGGAAAAAAAATCGCTGGATAGCTGCTATTTTGTCGATTATTCCAGGATTGGGACATCTCGTTCTTCTCCAGTTTCGGATGGCTTTATATTTCTTCGGTGCTTTTGTTTTATTTATACTGATGTATATTGCTGTACCTGATACGGTTCTGGGTGTGTTTATGCGGGCAGGGATTATCGGAACAATGGCTATTGCTATTCTCTCAACCAGTCCGATGGATTTTCTTGTTTCCAGAAGACCGTCAAGTCGGTTTTTGTTTAGCATTATTATTTATGTATTTATTCTTTTCCTAATAATCCGACCTTTTACAAATAATTGCTTTGATGCGATTTGCGTTGATAGTCTCGGAAGTGTTATGCTGGAGAAGAATATCAAGAATAGGAAACTCTTTTTGAATAAGTTGTTTTTTAACCCGAGTAAACTGAGAAGGGGAGATATTGTAATTTATGAGGAGGATGATTATACATCAGGTGGGGAAAGAATAATAAGAAGAAGTAGAAATGCCTTTGAGCGGATTATTGGACTTCCGGGTGATACCGTAGAGTTCAAGGATAGTTTAATTTATGTTAATGGAGAGGAAATAGTTAATAGGAATTATCCACTTTCGTATTCTGGAGATGGTCATCTTCCAGATCTTAAGGTCGAATTGAGTGAGTTATCTTTTTTTATTTATCCTTATAGTATTCTTAGTAGAATACCTCGTAATCTCGATGACGAGTTAGTTGATAGATTGTGTAAGAAAACAAAATTTGATTTTAAGGGAAAGGCAATACCTTATATGTGATTTGGGATTTGTTTTTGTTATAAATCAATTTGTAAATAACCAGCTTTGTCGTATTGGACATTTTTCAATTCGGACAAAATCTCGATGTTGTTCCTTCCTTTTAGTTCTTTTAAAACACTTTCGGAAACATACATTTCGATTAGATTAAGTGTATTTTTGATTAGAATAGTTTTGGGATTTTCGATTCTAAGTCCTGAGAAATAATCCATTGCAACTTCGATTAGTTCCCTGTCGTTTTTTAAAACAATCGGAATCTTACCACGGGCAAAGAATCTTGTTGTAAGCACATTGGTCATTGTCGTATAAATATCCATTTTTTTGTAGAGGCGGTCGGTTATGAAATCGGCGAGTCCAACTCCAGCCGCATTTCCACAACTTTCATCCGTTAAGTCGCTTATTCCGATTAAATCGATTTTGGGTTTTGGTGGTTCATCTACTCCTTTGATGTAAATTCTGCCGACAACTTTCGTGTCGATTCCTGTTCCACTGATGTTTTTTCCCATTTGTTTCACTAATAAAAGATTGATGTTGTCAATCGGAAGGTGAGGAGCTAATCTTTTTGCTTCTTTGAGTATTTCTGATTCTCTTGAGAAAATTTCATCTTTGCCGATCCAATAGATTCGTGCAGTATCACAATAAGCATCTTCGACTATGCAAAAGCCTCCAAGTATTTTCTCTTTTTGAATAATGTGTTTGGCAATCATTGGCATAATATTTTCTAATCCGTCAGGACCAAGTCTATGCATAAAAGTAGCGCCTGTTTTGTTACCTAAACCGATGACTATCATTTTTACTAATCCACTCTCATAATCACCATAGAAGCCTGTGTGATGTTTGATACGATTGATTAGGATGATACCATCGGATTCTGATGCTGCTTTATCGATATAGGTAGGATACTTTTGACTTTTGACATTAACTTCGCCAACCGACTTGACTTCCATAGATGAGATGATGGGTGCATTTATGGTTTTTTCACTGATTCCGAGCTTTTTCAGGATCTCAGTCTGTCCTTCTGCTGTTGCACCGCCGTGACTTCCCATTGCGGGAACAATGAATGGTGAACAGTTATGTGTTTTTAGATGCTGCACTAAAACTTTAATGAATTTATCGATGTTTTTTATTCCTCTGCTACCGACTGCGATGGCGATTTTTTTTCGTTCGGATATGGCTTGGATGAAATTATTCTGTTTGAGCAAGGATTCAAAGTCTCGAACAGGTTCTTGAATCTTTTCGCTTTTGTACAACTGTCTTATTTTTGCAAGTTTTAGTTCCATTGTGTAGTCCATTACTTTTTCTACTATGTTCTATAGGAAGAATTAATCGTTATATAATCATAGGTCAGGTCGCAAGTCCAGATTTGGCTTTTTGCCTTTCCCTGATTTAAATCAACTGTTATAAATATTTCTTTTTTATTGAGTGATTTTTTCAATTGTTTCTCGTTGTATTTTGTCGGCATACCTTTTCTGAATACGGCAACTTTGTTTATTTTGACGATTACTTTGTTTGGATTAAAAGTTACTTCTGAATTTCCGATTGCACAAATGATTCGTCCCCAGTTCGGGTCGTTTCCGAACATTGCTGTTTTGAAAAGCGATGATGTGGCTATCTTTTTTGCAATTCTTTCGGCATCTTCATATTTTTTGCAGTGTGTGACATTGATTTCGATGAGTTTTGTTGCACCTTCTCCATCTGCAGCCATCATTTTTGCTAATTTCTCACAGACTAATGTTAAGTGCTTACTGAACTTGCCAAATGCATTGGAGTCTTTTGAGATGATTTTATTATTTGCTATTCCATTTGCGAGAATTAGTGACATATCACTTGTACTTGTGTCTCCATCGACTGTTATACAGTTAAATGTTTTGTTGGTAGCATTTGTCATCGCTTTTTTTAAGGCATCGGATTTGATGTGTGCATCGGTAAGGATAAAACATAACATTGTTGCCATATTAGGATGAATCATTCCAGCTCCTTTTGCCATCCCTGATATTGTTACTGCATTGTTTCCGATGGTGAAAGATTCTGAAGCGACTTTGACGAAGGAATCTGTGGTCATAATTGCTTTTGCGGAATTTTCAAAAGCAGATTTGCTTAAAGAGGAAGAGCAGGTTTTGATGCCTTTTAGTATTTTGGACATATTGAGTTGAAAGCCGATTACTCCGGTGGATGCTACAAGGACATCTGAAGTTTCTATGTTGAGAAGTTCCGCAGTTTTTATTGCCATCTGTTTTGCATTGTTTATTCCTTTTTGTCCTGTTGCGACATTGGCATTGCCGGAGTTCGCAATAATAGCCTGTGCTTTTCCATTGTGTATATGTTGTTGCGTGATAGTTACAGGAGCACCGTTGAATTTGTTTTGTGTGAACATCCCAAAAGCCTTGCATTTTTTCTCAGAGAATATCAGTGCGATATCTGGCTTTTTCGAAGGTTTCATTCCACAGGTGGCTGATGCGAATTTGAATCCTTTAGCTGTTTTTAATTTTCCCATTGTAAATTTCCTCGTTCGTCCCTTATAAAATTATACTTGCTTCTCTGAGTCTTTCATAATAACCGTAAATTACATATTCATAAGATGAATGAAATGTGAAATCAACTTGAAATTAGAAATAGAATTTTGGTTTTGTATTTGTAAAAGTCAAATAGTTATTGCGAGGTTCTATTATGGTAAAGAAGATAACCGTAAGTGTACCGGGTTCAACAGCAAACATAGGAGCGGGTTTTGATTGTCTCGGAATAGCCGTGTCTATATATAATCATTTCGAGTTTGAGATGATTGATAAAGGATTGGAAGTAGTGATTGAGGGTGAAGGAGCAGACTATTTACCAACGAATGATAATAATATAGTAATAAGGTCAGCTCAAAAAGTTTTTGAATTATGTAATATGAAAATGCCACCTTTGAGAGTGAAGATTAAAAGCAATTTACCTTTAGCGAGAGGACTTGGTTCGAGTGCTACTGCAATCATTGGAGCTATGGTTGCTGCTAATTATCTTTGTGATAATAAGCTTAGTGAGGAAGTACTCCTTAATGAAATTGTTAAAATCGAAGGTCATCCGGATAATGTGGCTGCATCTTATTATGGGGGACTTACTGCGACCTGTATTGTTGATGATAAAATTTTGCATCTGAAATATTACATAGATAGAGATGTTAAGTTGGTTTTGTGTATTCC
>CAZYWQ010000014.1:6653-8498 GCA_964651675.1 uncultured Candidatus Sumerlaeota bacterium
TTTAAAGTGTCTACAATGGAGGCAAGAGGTGCAATCCCACAAGTTATTCCGCACAAGGATGCAGTTTTTAATTTAACACGGATTCCTTTCATTATTGATAAACTCGTGACTGGTAATCTTGAAAATTTATCATCGGTTTTGGAGGATAAACTGCATCAGAATTATAGAAAAAGACTGATTCCTTTTTATAATGAGGTTGTTTCGTCAGCTTATGATGCTGGAGCAAAGGGAGTTGCTTTAAGTGGTGCTGGTCCGACTATACTTGCTATTACGAATGATAATCCTGATGCCATATCTGAGGCGATGGTTAATACATTCAGAAGCCGTAAAATTGCAAGTAAAGGATTGATTGTAGAACCTGATAATGATGGCGTGAAAATTGAATTGTCGTAGTTTTGAAAACATTGTCTATAAAATCCTGTGTGCTGGGTAGTGTCATTCCGAACTTGTTTCGGAATCTCATTAGATGCTGAAACGAGTTCAGCATGACTTCGGAGTATGGACAATAATTTATGGACTTTATATAATGTTGCAAGAATTTGTATAGAACAACAGGATTAACAACCTGTAGGGGCGGGGTCACCCCGCCCTTATATATGGGCGAGGAAACCTCGCCCCTACATATAGTGTTGTTTCAGTAATGAGAAAGTGAGAAAGTAATTTTGTCTGGAATTTTGTTGATTAACATAAATGTGATGCAACCGCCTGTGTCTCCTGTTGGCTTGGATTATGTGGGGATGTATCTCTTGGGAAATGGTGAGGATTTATATTGCCTTGATTTGGCTTTGATGGATGAGAAGGTTCGGATGGATTCCGTGAAAGACACGATAGAAAAGCTTGAGCCGGATTTAATCGGATTGCCTGTTCGGAATATTGATGATTGCTATTGCCTGAGTCGCGATTTTAAACTTCCATTGATTAAGAGGTATGTTGACCAGATAAGAACCTTAACAGATTCACCGATTGTAGTTGGTGGAGTAGGTTTTTCTGTTGCTCCTGAGGATGTGATGGATTTTCTGAATGTCGATTATGGCATTGCAGGTGATGGTGAGAAGTCGATGTTATTTCTCTGTAGAGCCTTGAGGGATGAATCGGATTTATCAGAAGTGCCTGGTTTGTTGTTTAAAAGAAATGGTAAAATCACTGCGAATGCGGTTGATTATAATGAGCTAATTGATTATCCTTATCCATTTAGAAGTGTGGTGGATAATCGGAGTTATCTTAATAATGGAGCAATGGTCGGTATCGAGACGAAGCGTGGATGTGCGATGAAATGTATTTACTGTGCCGATCCACTTTCGAAAGGGGCAAGATTTCGCTTAAGACCCGTCGATAATGTCATTGATGAAATTTCATCTCTTGTGAATAGCGGTGTGAATGTATTTCATTTTTGTGATAGTGAATTTAATCTGCCCGTTAGTCATTCTGTTGAATTGTGCAAAAAGATTTCGCAGAAGGGATTAAATAAGGAGATAGAATGGTATGCTTATGTCAGTCCCAAATCACTTGATAAAAAAGTTGCGAAAATTTACAAGGATGCAGGCTGCAAAGGACTTGATATAGGTATGGATAGTCTGAATGATGAGATGCTGAAAATTTTGGGCAGAGATTATTGCGCTGAAGAGGCAATTCAATCGATTAAGGCTTGTAAAGAGACAGGAATTACTTGTATGGTAGATTTGTTGATTGGTGGTCCAGGGGAAACTCAAGAATCGATTAAACAAACAATAGAAAAGGTTAAAATTGCAAATCCAAACAGAGTTGGACTGTCAGTAGGGATTAGAGTCTATCGTGGAACAAAACTTGCACAGATGATCGAATCTATGAATGAAGATGAGAAAAAGA
>CAZYWQ010000014.1:8508-16294 GCA_964651675.1 uncultured Candidatus Sumerlaeota bacterium
AAAAAATAATGATAATTTTTTGAAACCCGTGTTTTTTATAGACGGTAATCTCGGTTGGGATGTGCACAAACTGGTTGCTGATCTGGTAGGTGAGGATGAAAGATTTTTCTTTACCGATCCGAATAAGGTCGATGCTAATTATAATTATAACGATAATACCGTTTTGATTGATGCAATCAAAGATGGTTATAGAGGAGCATTTTGGAGCATTTTGTATCGTTTAAAAAATAAAAATTAGACAATCTGTATTGTCTTATAAAAGATAAGATTAGATTATGGAGAAAGAGAAATGAGTCCTTTAAATGAGTTATTCGATGAGATGGATGAAATAATGGATAAATATTTTGGTAAGGTATCTTATCCTCACCTTGTGCTTGGAAAATGGCGACCAGCAATGGATGTTTATGAGTTATCCAAGAAAATCGTTATTATTGTTGAGTTGGCTGGTGTGGAAAAGGATAAAATCGATGTGAAACTTAATGGAAATATATTGACTATATCGGGATTAAGACAAGCTCCGACCTTTTCGGAAGGTATGACTTTACATCAGATGGAGATAGATTTCGGGAAGTTCAGAAGAAGTATAAAAATCAGTATTCCAATAAGGGCAGATGAGATAAAGGCAAAATTTGAAGAAGGATTTTTGTGGATTGATGTCCCGAAGGAGTTAGGAAATGAAGAAAAATAATAATGAAAAGGTAAAAACTCTGGATTCCATAGAGAAAGAATTAGAGTCTATCGAACCGATACCAGATGTACTGAGCATTTTACCTTTGCGGAATCTTGTTATGTTTCCTATAATGGTGGTTCCTTTGACTATTGGTAGGGATAAAACAAAGAAGCTCGTGGAAGATGTTGTTAATGGGAACAAAATGCTCGGACTTGTGGCGCAAAAGGCTCCGGAGATAGAAGAACCTAAACCGGAAGATATTTATCATTATGGTTCTGTATCGAAGATTCTCAAATTTCTAAAGATGCCTGATGGTGCGTTAACGGTTGTGGTTCAGGGATTATCAAGATTCAGGATAGTTGAATTCATCCAGTCTGAGCCTTACCTTACGGCCAAAGTAGAGCAGATTATCCCTTCTGGGGAAACCGGGAAAGAAATCGAAGCCTTGATGATTAATATGAAAAGAATGGCAGTGAGAATGCTTGAACTTTCTCCACAAATTCCACAGGAAGCAGGACTATTAATCCAGAGCATTAAAGATGCTGGCATTTTGATGGATCTTATAATCGCTAATCTTCCCATTTCAATAGGTCAAAAGCAGCAGGTTCTCGAAACTGTTTCTATCCGAAAAAGATTTGATATAGTAACGAAAATACTGTCGAGGGAATTGGAGGTACTCGAACTTAGCCAGAAAATTCAATCTCAGGTTAAAAGTTCAATCGACAAAAGTCAGAGAGAGTACTTTCTCAGAGAGCAACTCAAGGCTATTCAGGAAGAGTTGGGGGAAGGAGATGCCACAAAGGCAGAAGTTGCGGAGTTGCAGAAAAAAATTGAAAATGTAAAACCTCCAGAGGATGTAATGAAAGAGGCAAAAAGAGAATTGGATAGATTGTCGAGGATGCACCCATCTTCAGCCGAATATTCCGTGATTAGGACTTATCTTGAATGGATAGGGGATTTACCCTGGTCGAAGTCGACTACTGATAATCTCGATATTGTAGATGCACAGAAAATCCTTGATGAAGACCATTACGACCTTGAGAAAGTAAAAAAGCGAATCATTGAATACTTAGCAGTAAGGAAACTTAAGAAGAATCCCAAAGGACCAATACTTTGCTTTATCGGACCACCTGGTGTGGGGAAAACATCTCTCGGGCAGTCTATTGCACGGGCTTTGGGAAGGAAATTTATGCGTATGTCTCTGGGTGGAGTGAGGGATGAAGCGGAGATTAGGGGCCATAGGAGGACTTATGTTGGTGCTTTACCAGGGAGAATAATACAGGGCATAAGAAAAGTCGGTAGTAAAAATCCTGTGTTTATGCTCGATGAGGTGGATAAAATAGGAGTGGATTTCAGAGGCGATCCTTCTTCGGCTTTGCTTGAGGTTTTGGATCCTGAGCAAAATTTTTCTTTCTCCGACCATTATCTTGAAGTTCCATTCAATTTGTCTGAAGTGATGTTTATCACGACAGCAAATATTAGCGAGACAATTCCACCGCCTTTACTTGATAGAATGGAAGTTCTCACCTTGCCCGGATATACTGATGAGGAAAAGTTGATGATTGCGAGAAAATATCTTGTTCCAAGACAGATAGAGGAAAATGGACTAAGACCAGAACAGATAAGCTTTACTGATAAGATAATAAAGACAATTATTGCTTCTTATACAAAGGAAGCAGGAGTCAGGAATTTGGAGAGGGAAATCGGTTCGGTTTGTAGAGGTGTTGCAAGACAGATAGCTGAAGGTAAAATTAAGCAGGTCAAAATAAAATCCGACGCCTTGCAAGATTATCTCGGACCGGTTAAGTTTATGCCGGATATTGCTGAGAGAACAAGCATTGCAGGTGTGGCTACAGGACTTGCCTGGACACCTGTTGGCGGAACAATTATATTCATCGAAGCAACAAAGATGGCGGGTAAAGGGAACCTTATTTTGACAGGACAAATTGGTGATGTGATGAAGGAGTCTGCTCAAGCAGCATTGAGTTATGTTAGGGCCCAGAATAAAAAGCTGAGTATCGATGAAAAAATATTTTCGAAAAATGATATTCACATACATATACCAGCAGGTGCTGTGCCGAAGGATGGTCCTTCGGCTGGTATTGCCTTATTCACCGCATTGGTATCGTTGCTAACCAATAAAAAAGTAAAGAGTGATGTGGCTATGACGGGTGAGATAACTTTGAGAGGATTGGTTTTACCTGTTGGTGGAATTAAGGAAAAAGTACTTGCAGCTGTTCGAGCAGGTATTAAAACTGTCATATTGCCTAAAAAGAACGAGAAGGATACTATCGAAATTCCAGAAATCGCTCGTAAAAATGTAGAGTTCCAGTTTATAAAAAAAATGTATGAGGTCATTCCTTTAGCGATTAATAATAAGTAACCTCTTTACTGATAAGATTATAATATGTAGGGACAGAACAATGTTCTGTCCCTACAATGATTATTGCCAACCTTTTTTGGTTTGTCCTCGTTAATATAGTCATAGAAGAATCATTACAATAAGGAATTATTTATGAAAGAAAATATTTTCCGCAAAAATTATTTTGTTGTTTTGGTTTCTATTATGATCGTGATGTGTACTGTATTATATTCTCAGAATCAGGGGAATGATAATACTTCCGATTTAGCTCCGATTGATACTTCTATGATTACGGATCCTGCATTAAAAACAACTCTGGAAGAGATAGATAACAAGCTTAAGGCTGTGAATGAGTACTATTGTGTTGTAAATGTGACCACACTTGTAGAAAAAGGTGAACTCTCGTATGTTGAGGAACAGTGTTTTAAAAAACCAAATCTCTTCTTCTCAAAATTGACACAAATAAATCATATTTTACAGGAAATGAAAGGAGGTGTAACTTTTACAGTAGTAGATGGAACGAGTGTCTGGAAATATATACGAAATGCACCTGGTTCGGGAGAAGAGATGGCAAAAAGATTCAAAGGTAAATTACCTCAGGATCAAATTGAAAAGATGATTAAGCGTTATGAAACGCCCAAGATTTATAAGTATAATGTTAAGCGATTAAATGAAGCAGGATTTTCTGAAGAGGATATTACTCAATCTAAAAGACTTCTAAAACCATTTAAATTCTGCGATATGAAAATGGTAAAATTATTGCAAGAGGATGATACGGTATGGATTTTTAGTGCTAAGTCAAATAAAGAAATGATGGGAATAGATTCAGTTCAAATTAAGATCAATAAAATTAATGGAATATTGCAAGAAGTTGCTTTTTTTAAGGCAGATGGGAATAAATTTTCCACCGAAACCATATCGGATGTGAAACTTAATCCTGTTATGGCTGATAGCAAGTTTCAGTTTTCTCCAATTCCGGGAGTTGAAGTCATTGATGATACGGAAAATATTATACAGAGTCTTCGTCGACAAATCAAATAACACACATAGTTCCTACCGATTAAACAAAAATCTCATTTCTGTGAAACAAAATCCTTGATAACTGAATGCAGCTCTATTAAATAAAGATTTCGTAAATTATGCCGTTAAATATAAATAAGATTGGGTGTACATATAAATTACACAAATTAGAATGAAGGTGAATTTGTGGGCATTGTTCAGAAGTATAGGGATTTTAAATTAAACAAGCTTATTGAAGAGGGCAAAAAGAAGTTTAAGACAGGATTTTTGAATGCTGCTGTCGAGGATTTTGAGAAAGCACTCAAGATTAATTACGAGAATTTTGATGCGAATTATCACTTAGGTGAATATTATTATAAGACACGCTCTTATAATAAGGCGAAGGAGCACTTTGAGAGGATTCAATCTCACCCTGAATGCGATCATATCCTTTATAATTATCTTGGGAATGTCTATCGAAAACTCGGATCGGATATGGAAGCGAGAGAATCTTATAAAAAAGCCCTTGAGATGGATCTCGACTTTGAACTTGCATGGTTGAATCTTGGTGCAGCAATGGCAGATAAACGCCTCTTTGATGAAGAAGTCCGCGAGAAAATCTATCCTCTGATGTTGAACGAGCGAATATTATTTTCTGAACCTCCTAAGAGTCATAAGTACAAGATGAGAACGGATACGACTAAGGATTGGGAAGATAATGTAGAGACTTTTTCGAAGATTCTTGCCGAACATCCGAATTATCTGGATGTGAAATACATTCTGAGTTATTCGTTTATTAAGGTGAGAAGGTTGGATATGGCGATGGTGCATTTGTTGGATATAGTCAAAAAGAAACCGGATTGGACGGATGCGCATTTTAATCTTGGTGGTATTTATGCAGATAAAGAGGATTATGATAGGGCACTTGAGCATTATAAGAAGGCACAAAATATCAAACCTGATATGCCGGAAACGATGATTAATATGGCGCGTATTTATTTTAAGAAAGGTGAAAAGGCTAAGGGAGTTTGTATGTTCCTGAGGTCTTTTAATCTTGAATGTCAAAAAACGAAAGTTGAAAAGGCGACCGAATATCTGCATAAGGGAATGAAACATTTTGAAAACAAAAATTACGAAAGTGCTCGTGATGAATTGGAACGCTCCATAGTTCTTTCCCCCGAATGGCCCGATTTATACTACAAACTCGGTCTTGTGTTTGAGGCTGATGATAAAATTTCGCTTGCTATATCGAATTTTAAAAAGTCCGTTGAGGTTAAAGCGGAATATAAAGAGGCGAATGAGAAGTTGTTACATTATTACAATCTTTTCTTAAAAGAAGCACAGAATAAAGAAAAAATGAGTGCTTTTAAGGAAGCTATAAAAAGTTATGAGATGCTTCTTCTGATTGATGAGAATCAAAAAGATGTGTATATGAAAATATATAAGCTTTGTATGACGATAGGAAATTCAGTAAAAGCCAAAACCGCTCTCGAGAAATATCAAGAACTCTCCTAAACACATTTCTCTGTTTTAATATTCCCATTTAAATTTCTTTAATTGTTATCTGTATTGTTAAATTTAGACCAATATAAGTATTCGATCTTTAGGGCTGAAAGCCCGAAGTATTTTAGCCCAGAGCGTAGATCTGGGTAAAAAGAGGAAAATTGGGTGTTAATTTTTATTTCGCCCTTACAGGGCTTCTATACTTCTGTGTTTTATCTTAAACCTATGGCTACGCCATAGGCTAAAATATATCGCTCTTTCAGAGCTATGGTTTAAATAATTGTCATAATATCGGTGGTATATTTGTTGAACCGCTTTATTTATACAATTGCCAAATATTATTGTCAGTAGAGGTAACATAAGGTGGGATGAATTTGAGATCGGAGAAGTGACCAGACATTGTGAAGTCCTCATCAAGCTTTTGAAATGTTCCATCTCCGTTGAATTTTATTACTGATATTATTTGAGTTCCATCAATATTATAATGATGAGCTATGACTCCAAACTTACCATCAGGCGTTACATCAAATGCCTGTGCATTGTCAAAATTCCCTTTATCATATTGAATCAATGTCGGTGTTCCATCCCAATCAAGGTAGTGACTTTCAAGTGTCCCTGAGCCTCCCATATAGGTGATATACAGATATCGGGAATTAGGAGAAAAAACGAGATTATTGATTCCTATGTCCTGGTATGAAACATAGTGAACATCTTCATTTACGGATCCATCAGGATTAATTGTTAATATAGCTGTATCTCTACCGATTTCTGCATGAGCACAAAATCTTCCGTTTGGCGAAATCTTCGTATCTCTTGTACCCCTTATCTCCGTCAGTGGTATCCTTTGACCCGTGAAAGATATTGTCTCTGTTTCTTCATCAAAATTGAATACACACATTTCATAAATATCGTCCCTTCTGGAAACACCACAAAATGTTCCTCCATGTTTACTCATCGCTAATCGATTTAATGATAAAAGACTATTTTCTGCGATCAAAATATAAGAACCTAAATCAATAAGTGAATCTACTTCTATTCGAAATAATGAAATAGTCCAATCCTCAATATCTGTTCTATAATATATTATAATAACATATCTTGAATTAGGATTAAAAGTCACAGGTGAATAATATGCAACATTATTAAGAACTATACCTTTATAACTTAAATTAAGGTTTTTATCTGTTGAGAATAACTCTAATCTTCCATCTCCCCATGGACCTGATGTTACTAAGATTAAGTGAGAATCTGGTGAAACTGAAATATTATGAGGTTCATGACTGATATCATAAGTTGTTCCGAAAGTTATGTTACCTTCTTCGTCTAATATAAATTCCTGCATCTCCTCAGCTTTATTAAAGTACCCAACTATTCCTTTGTACTGACAGAATCCGTTTATCGATAAGAAAGTTAGAAAACAAATGATTAGGATTGTGATATTATATTTAAAGTTTACTTTATTGTTCATTTCATATTATAGGATACTCAAAAGATGCGTTTTGTTACAATATAATTTATTTATAGAAAACCGAATTATCATTCGCATATTCTAGATCGAAGTTGCATTTTGTTGGTATAATTCAATATAATACTATTCTATTTGGGACAAGTACTCATTAGATTTAGAGAACACATTTTGTTTGATTTTATGATTTCTGTGATGAATTAATAGCTGTGTAGTATTGTGAAGTAGAAGTTAAAACAATTTTATTTATTGTAAGGAAAGATATATTCTATGCCAAAGACTATCATTGAGGAAAAAAGAGAAGTTGAAGTTGTTAAAGAAGTGGATGTGTTGGTTGTTGGTGGAGGTACCGCTGGTTCTGTGGCGACAATTGCTTCAGCTCGTTTGGGAGTTAAGACGCTTGTTGTGGAATCTTATGGATTTTTGGGTGGTTCTGTATCTGCTGCTCTTGTTACTCCAATGATGCGGAATCATCTGAATGGTGAACCTCTTAATAAAGGAATCGGCGAGGAGATTAATGAGAGACTTCTTAAGGAGGGGAATGTAAAAAACATTTCTCCGAATGCTGAATACTGGTTGAATCCTGAACTTAATAAGTATGTGCTTGAGGATATGTGCATAGAATCAGGTGCTGGGATATTGTACTATACGAATTTTAGTGAGCCTATAGTCGAAAACAATCAAATCGTCGGAATAATAATCGAGAATAAATCGGGTAGAAAGGCGATCTTATCGAAATGTGTTATCGATGCCACAGGTGATGCGGATGTTGCCTTCAGAGCTGGTG
>CAZYWQ010000015.1:0-3651 GCA_964651675.1 uncultured Candidatus Sumerlaeota bacterium
TCTGGAAGGCTTGAAAAGGGGAGTTGGCTTTAAAGAAATTGCACCAAAGCTTATTACTATCTATAAAAATAGTGGGAATGATTCGGAATTATTAAAGCTTCTTGAAAAACTTGTCCAAAGGAATCCTGATGATGTGAACTCGCTTCAGACAATGGCGAAAACTTATAAAAAGAATGGACAACTCAGAAAGGCAATCAACACTTATCAGAAGATACTTGATATATCTCCGCAGAATTACGATGCTGAAAAAGAATTGGGCGAAACCTACATCTTATCCGGGGATGAAACCAAAGGACTAACTCATATTAGTAATGCATTGCAAAAAAATCCTGGCGATTACTCTGCAAGAACGATGTATGAATCTTATAACAACACCGAACCTTTTTATAAAAAATATGATGTTGTTCTCGATACGAAGCAAAGTGAAAAATACAAGAAAGAAAAGTATCCGAGAGCATCGGAAGCTTTATTGGTTGATGTCAGTGTTATTCAGATACATTCTGATGGGAGTTATGAGGAGATGACTCATCAGGCGGTTAAGATTCTGAATAAAGAAGGTCGAGAAAACTGGGCTGAAATGCTCATCCCTGCTAATGCTGAAATCCTTCTTGCACGAACAATTTCTCCTGACGGTCAAATTTATGAACCCGAAAATGTTCAGTATCTCGACACGGGAACTACAATCTCAATGCCTAATCTCGAAGATAATGCAATCATAGAATTCGCTTATGTAAAGTCCGTAAAAAATACAAATTCTTTCTGGAGAAAAAGAATCAACACAGGTTTTTACTTTCAACAGTTAGAAAATCCTGTGGCAATTTCTCGACTTGTTATCATTAATTCTAATCAGCATACACTCAAGATTAGACAGAATCCTACGGATTTCAATCCTGAGATTACGGATGATAAGGACAGCAAGGTGTATATCTGGGAAAAGCAGGATGTATCAGGACTTAAGAATGAACCACATATGCCTGATCTCGATGAACTTTCGCCTAATGTGAAATTTTATTCGGATTTGACTTTCGACCATATTTTAAATAACAAACTTTCGAGTTTCGATTATAAACTTATAACCAATGAAAAAATTATCAGCAAGGCTATAGAGATAACAAAAGGTATCGATAGCAAAACAGGTAAGATAGAAGCGGTTTATAACTACATTCGTGATGAAATAAAAGACTCATATAATGGCGGTGATGCTACCGATGTTTTTGAGCTTCAGATGGGTAGCAGCTTAGAAAAGATATGTCTGATGTATGAAATGTTGCAGGCAATCGGAATAGAATGCCATATCAGTCTGACCACTTCGGATATTGGACAGGCAGACCTTAGTGTTCCGCGTTATAACATATTCTACGATCCTTTTCTCTATGTTCCATCTATTGATGAGGAAGATTGTTGGATTAAATTTACATCAAAGTATGTTCCTTTTATGAATGCGGAAAAACAGATTAAAAAACGAATTGCTGCTGTTTATTTCGATAATAAACCGTTAATAATGCAATTGGGAGATAGGGAACTTGATGAAGGCTGGATTGAGACCAGTGTTAAAAATCAGATTGGCTCCGATGGAATAATTTCTATTGATGGTAAATTGATAATTAATGGGAATTATAATACTGCTATTCGCTATATATTTTCTGATCCAAAGAAAAAAGACCTATTTGCACAAATGAGCGTTTTGAAATATTATGAAAAATTGATTGAGCCTAAAATTGAGACTTTGGATGAAGAGGAATTGAATAAGAATGTAGTTATTAAATTTAGCGGAACTCTTAAGGATTTTTTGCAGGAAGAAAAAGAAGGACTTGCGCTTAAACCATTCCCGAATGATATAAATCTGTCTGGTTTTATTACATCAGATACAAGAGAATTTGATTACGAAAACAGAGACATTTCTTACTCAGAATACAATGATGTTGAGTATCAATTGCCTGAAGCCCTGATTGTGAGCCATTTACCAGACGATTATATAATTGCAACACCTTATGGAAATTATGCGATAACATATCAGTTGGTGAATAATATTATCAAGATACGAAGATCAGCCATTATTAACGGTATCAAAGTGAAAAAAGAAAGATGGGATGAATTCATAAAATTTTGTCGTGATGCAGACAATCACGATAAACAAAGAGTGTTGCTAAAAAAAATTAGCAATTGAAACACATCGTAAAAGATAAGGAGCAGAGTGAATGAAGCAGAATTTCTTGGATGCACTAAAAGAACGGGTATTAGTCTGTGATGGAGCAATGGGAACAATGCTCTATGCACGGGGAATCTATATCAATCAATGTTTTGAAGCGTTAAACCTGAGTAATCCGACGATGGTAAAGGATATACATTCAAAATATATCAAGGCTGGAGCAGAAATATTAGAGACAAATACATTCGGAGCGAATCATCATAGATTGTCTCACTTCGGATTGGAGAAAAAACTCAAAGAAATAAACATAGCAGGAGTAAAATTAGCCCGAGAAGCCTCTCAGGGAAAAGCCTATATTGCTGGTTCGATAGGTCCCTTGAACATCGCATCAGAAGCCAATGAACTGCTTGATAAAACCAAAGCGAGAGATATATTTAGAGAACAAGCTGAAGCATTACACGAAGCCGATATCGATTTGTTTATAATCGAAACGATAACAACATTAGAAGAAATGAATGAGGCAATAAAAGCAATCAAGGAAATCTCCGATTTGCCAATTATTGCACAAATGACTACTAATGAAAAAGGGATGACAGTCTCCGGAGATTCTTCTGAAACGATAGTCAAGATACTTGAGGATTGGGGTGCTGATGTGGTAGGATTGAATTGCAGTGTAGGACCAGTCATCATTCTTGATTGTATGGAGAAGATGAGGAAGGTAAGCGATATTTATTTATCCGCTCAACCTAATGCAGGTATTCCGAGAAAGGTTGATGGAAGAAGTATCTATCTATGCACACCGGAATTTATGGCAGAGTATGCAAAGCGTATGATTCAAACGGGAGTAAACATTGTTGGTGGTTGTTGTGGCACAACAGAAGTGCATATCAAGGCTATTAATGCTGCAGTGAAGGCTTTAAGACCATCGAAAAGTTTGTCCGATATCGAAATACGAATGACAATCCCACAGGAAGAATGGAAAGTTATTGAACCTGAGGAAAAAGCAAAAAAATCCGAGTTTGCCAGAAAGATAGTTGAAGGCAAATTTGTTATAAGTGTCGAGATTGATCCTCCGAAAGGCACAGGTTTCGATAAAGTCGTACAGGGTGCAAGATTGATGAAGGAGAATAATATCGATGCAATAAACATCGCTGATGGGCCGAGAGCAACGGCAAGAATGAGTCCGATGGCTTTAGCAATGATTTTCAAAAATGAAGTCGGAATCGAACCGATGGTTCATTATTGTTGTCGGGACAGAAATATTTTAGGAATGCAATCGGACTTGTTAGGAGCGGATGCGCTCGGAATCAGAAACATATTAATCATAACAGGAGATCCTCCTAAATTGGGAGATTATCCTGATGCTACAGCCGTGTTCGATGTCGACTCTATAGGCTTAACCAGAATGGCTACAAAGCTGAATCGAGGATATGATATCGCTGGAAATCCAATTGGTGGAACAACATCGTTTTTCATTGGAGTTGGGGCTAATCCGGGAGCTA
>CAZYWQ010000015.1:3661-15567 GCA_964651675.1 uncultured Candidatus Sumerlaeota bacterium
GCTATAAACCTTGAGGAAGAAGTAATGAGATTCGAACTGAAAGTCGAAGCAGGCGCAGAATACGTTTTAACACAACCTGTGTTTGATGTAAGACTCCTGGAAAAATTTCTTAAGCGAATTGAAAAATGTAGAATCCCGGTTTTGGTAGGAATCCTGCCACTGGCAAGTTATAGAAATGCTGAGTTTTTGAATAATGAAGTGCCAGGGATGAATGTTCCTGATAATATTATGGAGCGGATGAAAAAGGCTGGTAGCGGTGCTGATGCTAGAGCAGAAGGTATCAAAATCGCTCAGGAATCATTGAAGAAAACCAAAGATATGGTTGATGGTGTTTATATTATGCCACCCTTGGGTCGGTATGAATCGGCAATAAAAGTACTTGAGGTTATAAGATAAAGAAAAAACATTTTTTATACAAAAACATATTGAATATTTAATTTGCTCACAGAAATATATGATAAATAAATTTAAATTAAGCTTTCTGATAGATTATTTTCAATAAGGAGTAAATACTAATGGATGAAGTTCCCGAAAAAATTTCTCACAAGAAACATAATCCACATACAACGCCTCCCAAGATTCACCTTGATGATAACGAAAGTGATGGACTTTATCAATCAATAAAATTCGAGAGTTTCGAAGAATTATCCAAAATCGAAGATTACATTGAAAAAGAAAAAAGGATTAGGGAATCTGCTGATGATTTGAATGATGCAAGCACTGCACAAATGAATCAAGATCGTATGAAGAATCTTGAATTAAAACTCGATAAAATTGAAAAGATGCTTGTTACTTTGCTGAATAAAGTTAGAGACCTCGAACAGATGATTAATAAATAAAATAATCTCTTAGAATTAAATTACTTCTCTTTTTCCACTTTCCTTTTAGTGTCTATTTTGTAGTATTCATATTGTGAATCAAGAGCGCGGATAACCCACCAGATAACAATTGCAAATATAATGACAATTATTGAATAGATAGCAATCTTCAGGCTTTTAGGATGTTCGACAACCTTCTTCATCAAAGGTTTTTCCGGCTCCTCCTCGACTTTTACTTCGGTTGATACATTAAATCCGCATTTTGGACATACCTCATCCTTAGGAGACAAGATAATATTGCAATTTGAACATTTTTTCATTGTAATCATTCTCCCCAAATTAAAATCTTCGAAAAACCCTAACACGACATTTATGTCGTAAAAATAATGAAGGGGTTCGATTTATCGAACCCGCGAATACTCAAAAAAAATACATTTTTTTACAGTTCCCAAACAGGTGCCATACCATCAGGATATTTCTGACAACGAATCAAGTTTCCTCTACTTGTTGTCCCATTTGTTGCATCATAGGGTACATCTAATTCCATTGTAAACCCACCGATATTTGGATAAACAAATGGACCAGCATTAGAATCAGGTCCATTACCTATAAGCTCCCATTTCCCATAAATATCCTCGTAAATGGCTACTCTTCCAGGATATGATCCATAAGTGTACTCAAAGTTTCGATAACGATACCTACGGTAATCATCAACAGTGTAGTTGAGCCCATCAGGCGAATCAATACTTGGATCAAAATCTTCAACTGTTCTAAATGGATCAACTAATTTAGCTGAAGTGATAAATGCAATTGGCGTAGTAACTCTGTTTGGAACATACCAGAAACAATCACCATCACCTGATTTTGAACCATCAGGAGGATAACTATTGTATTCTGTAGCGTAAGCTTCAATGGCAGTTGTTAAGGTTCTCATATCAGCCTTACTTCGAGATACTTTAGAACGGGTTTGAGCCTCAATGAAGTTTGGTACGGCAATTGCCGCTAAGATTGCAATGATTGCAACAACAATTAATAACTCAATCAGTGTAAATCCTTTCTTTTTCATTATTCTTCCCTCCTTTCTTAATTTTATTATGCAAATCGATATTACTAAGTAGTCACAAGCAATAGTCTATTATTACTTATAAGAATAAATCACCAATGTCCAATAAAATATGACTAAATTTATAATAAAAAAAGTTGGAGGTAGATATTCTTGTACAAGAAAGATTAAATCTTACTCACCGATAGCTTTAATAATCAGTCTTTTCCTTCTTTGTCCATCGAATTCAGCGTAATAAATCTGTTGCCAGGGTCCTAAATCCAATCTTCCATTTGTTATAGGCACTATCACCTGATGATGCAACAGTAAGTTCTTTAAATGAGCATCTCCATTAACCTCACCAGTTCTATGATGATGGTAATTTGGTCCTTCAGGTGCTAATTTTTGTAACCATTCCTCGATATCTTGAATCAATCCTGATTCTGCATCATTGACATAAACCGATGCCGTTATGTGCATTGCAGAAACAAGCACCATCCCTTCTTCTATTCCACTTTTTTCAACCACTTTCTCCACTTCATTCGTGATATTGATATATTCACGATGTTTTTTCGTATTAAACCACAAGTATTCGGTAGCAGACTTCAATTTATTATTCCTCCTTTGTGACATCTTCTTTATTGTTATCAAATGTGATTCCTGACATTACACTTTTTCGTAAACACCTAACAGATAAGTCTGAAATCGATGCAATGCCTTTGTATTCATAATGAATTTATTCACGATACAACCGAGTTCATACAATGCTGGATATCTATCAAAGTAACTCCATTCGGATTCCAAAAAGCTCATCTCTATTTCTTTAAAACCATACATCTCAAATAGCTTTTTTATTTTGCGGGCAGAGTTTAATCGGTAGTATGTTCTGAACACATCCTCTCTGAATTTTGGATCTAACATCCTTCCCCTGATGAGTCTGTGAAACCAGTGGGGTGTTAATAATGATAGAACTCCGAATATCGAGAATTTGTTTACTGTAAGAAAAATAATCTTACCATTTTTCTTCAAAATTCTGCTGCATTCTCTTATTACCTTTTCGGGATTCTCGATATGTTCGAATACAAATTCTGATATTAATAAATCAAAAAAATTATCTTTAATCGGAAGATTTTCCAAATCAGCCTTAATCTTCTGACCTGTTTTGTATTCTCTCAGCGATTCCAAATCTAAATCAATCCCTATAACTACCGCACCGCTTGTAACTTCATAGACTCTTTTAAAATCTTTCCCACATCCGAGATGACCAATGTGAATCCCACTGCTCGCAAAATCCTTAATCTTATTTTTATAAGCAACATCGGGCCAAATGTGATTGGGAAAATATTTCTCAAGAATCGCCTGATTTTTCTTTTTTATATTTTCATTCATTCTATTTGCTATCGATAATGATCCAGAGATGATCTGTAATCCACCGTAGGGGCGAAATCATCCCGTTCATACTTATTTATATGCACTCCAGGGTGTTGCAGAAGTCGAAATTTCGGAAATGCTTATGATCGAAAATGTGTGCTTAAGTTTCATTTCCTCTTTGACTTCACCGTTTTTAATTCCATCCGCAATCAATAAATTCCCAATGGCATCAACGACCATACCTTTCGCTACTGGAGTAACTGTCAGCTCCTTTTGATTCTTCATTCCTTCAAAATCCTCTACTTTTCTTATATCCTCATCTGTCATTTTGAATAGAAATGATCCTGCTTCATCGAATTTAATATAAAGTCCTATCAATTTGCCCTGTTCATTCTCTTTGTGACAGTATACATAGATTGAATTCTCAGCCTTATCAACAGTAATCGCAAGATTCTCCTTCATAAAATCATCGATCTTTCTAACTGCTGCATCATCGACGACTGTTACTTTTGTTTTATCTTTCAGCACCTTATCTATATTTAGTGTTTCATCAGCATAAACAATTATTAAATTCCCATCGTTATCAAGTGCAATGTCCGCAATAGGACAATCAGCTATGAAATATTCTTCTATGTTCTTATTCTCACCGTTCATTGAAATGGAATGAATCTTTTCTCCTATAGCAAGATAGATAACATTCGGAGTAGCTTTTCTATCAACACAAATCCCGGTTATCCCTGCAATTTCGGTAACTACTTTTATAGTGGGAGAAAATCCTTGTGAGACTCTGACTAATCCATTGAATTGTCCAGAATCCCCATTACTTGCAATAATAATGGAATCGTCTTTCATTACATCTATATCCACTACACGAATCCCCTGTTTATTTGTTGCAGCGCTAATTTGCTCCACAGTTGCAATCAATGAAAATGCCGTAGAATCGGTAATCGTATCTGCTGAAATCAAATAACCCGAATATTCCTTATCCATTGGCATATCGAAAAAAATCAATCGCTCCTGTTCATCGATTGCCAGACCTACCGGATTAGGCGTGTGTATCTTACTGCTTGTAAATGAACTTATCTCTTTGGAATCGACAAAAATGGACACATCTATCTCTTTGTCCTCACCAAATAAGAAACCGCTATTCAGCAAGATTAAAAAAAGGACTATGTAGATTTTCCTCGACTTCATTTTATATTGTATGATTCGTTAAAATAAATTTTAGATATATATTTTCTTCAAAGAATATAGACAGAATTCTCTCAACAGTTATTTATAAATACCTGCATCAAATACTATTATAAATCAATCACTTATTTCAAAAAGAATTTTTATATTTTAATATCGAATATAAATGATTGTCTGAAAAGTCTGTAAGGTTCTCGTTCGAATGAAGAGCTTAGGAACAAGAGAGAAGTGTAAAGTTGTAGGGAACGGTCGTGACCGTTCCTTGTCCAGATTTTTAATATTTTATATCTTTTGAATTTTAATCTCCAAGACCTTTTTCTTTGTGAGAGTAATAGGCTTGAAGGTTAAGATAAGGCGACCATTCTCGCAAACACTGCTAACTTTGATTGCTTTACCTTTAACTCTTGCTTCAATCTTGTTTATGTTTAATCCATCAGGTATCTCAAGAACAAGTTTGCGGATTCGAAGTTTACCCTGACGAATCTCAATTTTGCTTGTTTGTTCCTTGCCATTTCGTTTCTGAGTAAACAATCCCCATCCCTCAGCAACCGTAAAGGCAGCCTTAAAATCATCCTGCAAGAGTTTTGGAGCAAAACCGAGGTAGCCTTTTGGTCCATTGTATTCATAGCCTAAAAGGGCATTGTAAACTCCCCAACTCGCCAAAGCTCGTGCGTAGTGATCACCGCATTCAACCTCGTTGAATGGATTGTGTCTCGATGGATGATAACGATCCTGGATACCACGGCAGATGGCTAATGCCTCTTCGACCATACCTTCCCATACCATACCACCGGCAACTTGATACTCGATACCCGTCCACACCTCGTTTCTATAGCGAACACCGTTTTCAAGGTATTCACTTTTGGGCCAAGTGCAAGTAAAAAGTCCAGCTTCACCTGGACGCGCAAACCACCGTTCTGGGTTGTGTACATAGTTCTGAGGACCAACATCAGGTGTCCAGTTATATTTCCAGATTGATTTGTATGCGCTCTTTACCTTGTCCTTAGGATAGATATAACCGAGTGCGAGTTGATGTGCCCAACCTTGTCCAAAAAGTTGGTCGGAAAGACAGCCTTCTCCATACTGATATTTCGGGTACTCTTTAAGGTCAACGAGTTGGATGAAATATTCGCCATTCCAGAGATTTTCGATGGTTAGTTTTTTACCGCTTTCAAATATTCTGTGGCACTCATCAGCAAATTCATCCTCACCCATTTCCCGAGCCATTTCCTCACCTGCTCTAAGAGCAGCAAGATACAAGGAACCTACGAAAGTATTTGGACCCTGAAAATTAATGTCATAAGTATTGTGCTGGCTATCTTCAATGAAACCATCCTTGTTTTGATCGTGGTCTATGGAGAACTGTAAGGCTTTCTTGATTTTTGTCCAGTTGTGTTTAAGAAAAGTGTTGTCGGGCGACATTGTATGTTCACGATAAGCTTTGAGGATTGTTCCGCATTGACCATCAGCGGCATAAGCACGATTGCTGCGGAATCCTACAAGTCCAGTCTTCTCATCAAAACCAGCACCAAAGTCTTGCATCTCGCGTACAATACGAGTAAGTTCAGGAAAAAGACGAGCATCTGCCTGAGCGTAATTCCACACATGCGTGCAGGTACCACCGCAACAACCTACACCTTCCCATGCCCAAAAGCGATCATTTGCCCACCATTGACAGGTTCCTGTCGCTAAATTGCATACGGTAGAGTGGAGACGAAATAAAAGCCATCTCGGAAGTGTGCTATCTTCGTAAAAAGTTTTATGCCAGAGACGGGTTTCACCAGCAAGGTGCTCGTGGTTCTTAAGCACATAATGAGCAACCTTTTTTGCACTTTTAAACCGATTAGAGTACTCATGACCATCTTCAGAATTAGGGAAGAACCAGGTCAGCACAAATGTAAATGTACGCTTTGTATTAGGTGCCAATTCTTCAAATGGCGTCATCATTGCAGTACTTTTTCGGTCAGTGCAAGGATAAGTGAAATCTTTTTCACTATGAATCTCTTTCATCCAATCACAACCCAATGCAAGTATCTTATCAGCCTGCATTCCTTTCTCTGAAAGAGCCAACACCATCGATCCATAGTCACTAAGTTTTTCTATCGGTTCGGTATGCGGTGCATCAGCTAATTCGATATGATCGATATTGATATGTCCCCAACTTCCTGATGCACTATCAACGATCTCGATTCGAGCTTCCTTATTTTCAAATTCCTGTACATCCCAGGAGTGCCAATCGAGATGTTCATTATTTTCTCCTGTAGCTGTTCGCACAATATTTTTATCTATGAGTAAGTTGATACAAGTTTCCCCTTTATGTTTACCTCCACCGATAAGAAAGTTAATGAACTTTCGTTTAATCTTAAAAGGAGGAGAGGTCAGCTTGCCGTGAGGTTTGTCCATTTCGAGATAAGTATTTACAAGTCCCTTGCCAACAAATCCGCTTACAGATTGCTGCTTTGGTAAAGTCCCGCTTGCAGGTGATTCGCCAAAAGCATCACCTTCAACTTTCCAGTCACCGTAATCATCTCCTTCAAAATCAGCAAGGAGAATGGTTGATCGAGGCTTGCCTGATTTTTTGGTTACTGGAATTTCTTCAGCCGTATGGACAATCATTGTACGGCGTTTTTTAGTTGTGATCTGACTGTGACGATTCATCGGTATTGTTTCTGCTGAGTAAAAGCAAACAGCGTTTTCAAGCCACGCTAAGACACCCGCTTTGACGGATTTGTCCGATGTGTTTTCGAGTGTGATGTGAAAGAGAGTTGCTGGTAGGGCAGAATCCCGAGCATTAATCGGGATAAATGGCGAGAATGCTTCCATCTCGATTTTCAAAGGGTAATCATCCTGAGCGTATCGGACAATACCAATAGGATATTCGCCGAGGAATTCAACGCCGGGAAAATCTTCCTGATTCAGTCTTTTGATGGATGTCTGACTGTCTGATTCTATAACCACAGCAAAGCCAGAATCGAGTTGCTTATCGGGCTTGTAGGTACGATAGCACTTCTGACCTGTGCCTGTGAATATGTGCTTGTTGAAAATCCACCAGAGAGCAAGTGTCCCATCACCGCATAGATAGAGTTGACCAGTTGCTATTCCCCCAACCGGCATCCCAATCGTATAAAGGTCTTCTCCCTTCCATACCTGTCTTTCTCCTCGTTCCAGCAGGCTTTTCATATACTCCGCCGAGAGTCCTTTTTCCTCAGGAACAAAGTGTCCAAACTCCGCTGGCAATTTCTGATCGTCCATTGCGTTTAATCCCAATGATATGCTGATAAAGATTAAGAGATATACTATGAATTTTATATATGCTGCTTCAATATTTTTTCTATAAGCTCCCATAACATTCCCCCTTTTTAAAGAATTATTTACTTATTTTCCTGAAATCCGAGAGACTCAAACCAAGGCTTTAAATCCTCACCTGCTGCTTGACTCATATGATAGACAATATCCGAAAAGGATATTTTGACCCGTTTACCATTTTCGATCTTACTATGACTACCATCCATCTGAACTCCATTTCTGAGAGAAACAATATATTTTTTTAGAAAATCCTCTCCATATTTATATTCCAGCTGGTTGATTACCCACAACCATTTACCAATACAGGCTCTGGGATGTTTGATATTGCTCATCTCATCCAAAATATTCAAATTTTGTCGAGTAGGATCGATTTTCACAAATTCTCTTATTGTTTCTTTAAACTCTTTATTGGCATTTTCTGAATAACCTGTAGCACGCTGAACTCGGAAATTTAGCCATTGAGCAAAACCCTCCGATATGCCTCTACTTGGACCTCCAATGAGTTTATGACCGACTTCATGCCCGAACAATGCAAGGACTTTCCAGTCTTCGCCCAAAGCAGCGATACCAATGGTGGATGCTGAAGCACCACCCCCTCCAGTTTGTGCTCTCATATAAACCAGTAACTTTTTGTTCTTTGATCCAGAAGGAGCAAATTCCATCGGTGAAGAGACACCGGTATAATTAGAGAGTTCTTTCCAGGCAACATCCCATAGTTTTATTATCTCTTCTGTGCGTTTTTTTAATTGTGGTATGCAGCGGAAAGTTGCCATTTCGTGCTCAATTGTAACACGAGGCATTATTAAAGGTGGAATTTTGACTTCCTTATTTTTTTGTGAGTCTCGATTTGAAGCGAGCCAGCATAGCCAGTTCTTCAATAAATCTTTTTGAGTGGTAATAATATCATCTGTCTTACCCAATTTTCGTTCCGTCCAATTTCCATATGGGAAAAAGAGTCTTTCCATAGCGGCAATTATAACTCGCCCTTTTCCATAATTAAAACAAACAACTGAAGGTCCATTTTTGTTTGATGCAAGAACTAGCATATTCGGATTCGAAAAAAATAGATATCCAATTGGTTGGTCAAAGGAGACAGTTGATAAGTCGCATCCGGATTTCAATTCACTGCTCAAGTTAAAATATGGTTTCGACCTCTCAGTGAGATTAGAAAAAGAAACACCAAAAAGCAAGGCTATACTATTAGTGCTGAATGTATTGGGAGATAATGCTTTTATACTTATCCAACGGTTTTTATACCGTTGCGGACGAGGACGATCGCCACAACGCTCCGCACAGCCTATCAGAAGGAGACCTCCGCCTTCTCTAACAAATCTCTCAACAGCATCCAATTCGCTTTTATAATAGGGTAAGCTTTCGATAATATTGCATATAAACACTACATCATAGATTTTAAGATACTCATAATCGAGTATATCCTTACTGATTGTCTTTTGAAAATCATCTTCCCGATTAAGCTTTTTCCAAAGAGCCCAACCAGCATAATATGACCGCGATTCATCAATATAGAGCCGTATTAAATCTTTTTGTGTTTTTGTTTGTGCAAAAGTTATGTTTATGCAAAGTAATATAATAGAAAAAAATACAAATGATTTTACACATTTATGTTCATTATCATTACTGAAATGATGATTAGACATAATTCATTATGATGTAAGTCTTATTTTTTACACAAATTACCTAAAGGTTCTTAGTACATCATCCAATTGTTCACATCGGTCACAATGCTGATAGCACTTGAAGCAACATTAGTTACATATTCAAGTGTCAAAGGTATATCATAATCTCTATCTTCGGCGGTCGAACTGGATTCTGTGATATGAGTTATCATAAACTGACTAATACTTTGTGAAGCGGCATCAGCAGTTAATTGGACTACAACGAAGTAAGTTTTTGGTATTCCAAAAGATACTTCATAATATGGATCCCCATCATAAAATTGAATTGAAAACACCCCAGAATTGAGACTGAGATAGTAAATAGAAGCTACAATTTTATCTGCAGGATCATAGTCTCCCGAACCATCATCAAGATAAATCTCGAGTGTTTCAATAATAGAATTGGCTTCTTCTGAAGTAAGCGGATCCCCAGGATTTTCTTCAAAAAGCAATTCCAATGTTGTTAATTCCTCATCTGTATCTCCCGTTCGACCCTTATGAGTCAGAATAATTTTTAAGACATCATCTGATTGTCCTTCCCCGAGTGTTGAAGGTGCCGTATCAGATGTTGCTAAAGCGAACTGCCCACCTTTGTTTAGCCATACATTATTGGACTCATTATAATAATTGACGACAAAGGCGTCCAAATCACCATCACTATCAATATCTCCTAAGGCTATACCAAAACTGCCGAAGTAGCCAAGACGCTGTCCACTGTCACTATAATTTCCTAAACCATCATTCAGCCATACCTTGTTTGCACGACTATAACCATAGTTGACGACAAAGGCATCCAGATCACCATCGCTGTCTATATCCCCTAAGGCAACATTAATATCACCGGAGATACCGAGTCGCTGACCGCTGTCAGTATAGTTCCCTAAGCCATCATTTAGCCATACCTCATCTGCCTGATTGTTAAGGTTAGCCACAAAGGCATCCAAATCACCGTCACTGTCCGTGTCCCCCAAGGCGACACCACGACTGTAGAAGTTACCAAGGTTCTGTCCACTATCGCTGAAGTTCCCTAAACCGTCATTCAACCATACTTTGTTTGCCTGAGTACGATCATTACAAACAAAGGCGTCCAGGTCACCATCACTGTCTACATCCCCTAAGGCTATACCAGTGCTTTTTGAGCTACCGAGACTCTGCCCACTGTCACTATAGTTCCCTGAACCATCATTTAACCAGACTTTATTTGCCTCATCCCAGAAATTAGTAACAAAGGCATCCAGATCTCCATCACTGTCTATATCCCCTAAGGCTACATCATAACTGTCGGAGTTGCCAAGGTTCTGTCCGCTGTCGCTATAGTTCCCTAAACCGTCGTTTAGCCAGACCTTGTTCGCCTGACCAATAAAATTGGTGACAAAGGCGTCCAGATCACCGTCACTATCAACATCTCCTAAGGCAACATTAACACCACTTGAGCTACCGAGTCGCTGTCCACTATCGCTATAGTTTCCTAAGCCATCATTTAGCCATACCTCATCTGCCTGATCGTTATAATTAGCAACGAAGGCATCCAGATCACCATCGCTATCCACATCCCCTAAGGCTATACCATAACTGTCAGAGCTGCCGATGCCCTGTTCGCTATCAATGAATAATTCACTCCGGTGAATCATTTCATTCCGCCAAACATTGTTCCCTTCATTATAATAATTAACGATGAAGGCATCCAAATCTCCGTCGTTGTCTACATCTCCTAAGGCTATACCAAAACTGCCGAAGTAGCCAAGACGCTGTCCACTGTCACTATACTTTCCTGAGCCATCGTTCAGCCATACCCTGTTTGCCTGACGATCCAAATAGCAAACGACAAAGGCATCCAGATCACCATCACTGTCTACATCCCCTAATGCTACACTAGTATTCCAGGAAGAGCCAAGACGCCGTCCGCTATCACTATAATTTCCTGAGCCATCATTTAGCCAAATTCTATTCCCTTGATCAAGATCAGAAACAAAGGCATCCAAATCACCATCACTGTCCACATCCCCCAAGGCGACACCACGACTGTAGAAGTTACCAAGGTTCTGTCCACTATCGCTGAAGTTCCCTGAACCATCATTTAACCACACCTTATCTGCTTGAGCAAGACAATTAGTAACAAAGGCATCCAAATCTCCGTCGTTGTCTACATCTCCTAAGGCTATGCCAGCGCTTTTTGAGTTACCAAGATTCTGTCCACTGTCGCTGAAGTTCCCTAAGCCATCATTTAACCATACCTTATTTGCCTCATCCCAGTAGTTAGTAACAAAGGCATCCAGATCTCCATCGCTGTCTATGTCTCCTAAAGCAACACCATAACTGTCAGAGTTGCCAAGGTTCTGTCCGCTATCGCTGAAGTTTCCTAAACCGTCGTTGAGCCAGACCTTATTCGCCTGACCACTAAAATTGGTAACGAAGGCGTCCAGATCACCATCTCCATCCACATCCTCTAAAGCAACACTAACACCACTGGAGCTACCGAGTCGCTGTCCACTATCGCTATAG
>CAZYWQ010000016.1:0-5231 GCA_964651675.1 uncultured Candidatus Sumerlaeota bacterium
ATACAGTGATGATGACTATCAATATGGAATGTTTCCATCCAAAGGAAAAGCGATTGTCTATGGTTGGTCACAATTGGGAAAAGAGTCTAAAAAATCAAAAATATTCATCAATAAGCAACCGCAACCTTCCGATTCTAAAACAGGCAAAGACAAATACAGCTTCATCATCGAAGGAGCTATACCCACTGAAGAGTTGCAACTTTATCCTTATAATGGGAAACTGATTGGATATAATGTGGCAATAACAGACGATGATGATCCATCATACATTCATCCATTCTTTCAGGAACTACAAATGAGTTGGACAGGGCTAAAGAATGCCTATCAGAACCCACAAGCCTTCGGCACAGCCTTCTTTGCTGATAACAAGTAGTAATGATTAATTCTGAATAATTATCTTACCGAATACCTAATAAAGATTTTCATTAATAATGCCGATAAAATAATTAGAAATAAACCCCAAAGCCCCGAAGCATGTATCACTAACAAAAAGGGGTGGGTTTAAAGACTCACTTTTTTAGTGTTGGCAAAGTCGGGATGCCTGCGGGGTTTTTTATTGTAGATATAAACAATCCCTAATATCCCCTTTTAATCATTCATTTTAAAAGAAAAATTAAACATTAATCTTAATAAGTAATTTTTATTTGACATTATCGCAATTTTGTCAGATATTATTATCAGTTTATTTTTGGAGGATATTAATGAAGTTAAGGTCATTTTTGCTGTTATTTGTTATATTTACCTTAATCAGTTTATTCGCATTTCCTCAAACATACATAAGGACATATACATTTGATGCAACCCTCGAAGGTTGGACATCACACGATGCATCCTCTTATGATCCTAATCTTACAGCTCCTTCATTTGGATACTCATCCGGTGAAATATCGATTGCTTCTCCATTGCAATTGAATCCAACCAACACAAATTTCGGATACTGGATAAATAATCCACCCGACTTTATCGCAGGAAATATTCCTGCCAATTCTCTACTTAGAGGAACCTTCTATGTGAGTACAGATCAGGCTGATCATACGCTTGTACCACAACCGCGATTTGCCTTAAGAAATGAAACAGCCCAACTTAATTCCATACTCCAGATAAATAGTATAAATAACGCATCTATTCATAACACACCCACTACAACATTAAGGCCTTACCAACACTATTTTCAACCACATCGAGGAAATCTTTATCCTACTTTTGATGGATTAGCAGTAGCCTTCGAAATGATAAATTACTTTGATGTAGCTGGTCCTGATGAAGGAACGATTCATCTTGATAGAGTTGTTATTGATAGATTTGACTTAACCACTATCAGTTGGGAACAAACCCGAGATTTTACACTTTCTCTATGGCGAGCAGATACTTCACCAAATGTAATAGCAGGATTTTCATTACCTGATTTCTATAAAACACCGAGTGGTTCCGATTCGATTCTCGGAATCAAATCGGCTGGTGATAACCTAAACACATACGGAGTCTATGTCGGTGATGCAGATAAACTCTCCATCAATGGATTAACACCTGGTGGAAGTCCTTACTTATACAGAGGAGTTTTTAATGTATCGGCTGATAGTATTGACTTATCAGATGTTCCAGTAACCCTATTAGGATTGCACCAGAGTCAAGTGAGAGAAAGTACAGCCATAAGTATCTCTTCCAATCTTGGTCCTGACTCATCTCCCGATGATTTCGGCAAAACATATTATGTTTATTTCAAACCACCTCTTGAAGAAATAACTGAAGCTCCAGCATCTGAAAGATCCGTTTATGGTGAATTCGACCTGTTAAATTTCTGGGAAAATGATCCTTACGGAGGACTATTCTTAAATTCAGGAAGACTCGAAAGAACTAACATAGATAATCCATAAACCTAAAAAAGGTGATTTTCTCTAATTATTATCAATAACTCTTGTTTTCTTTGTTATTTCAATAACCCCTTTGACATTATGTACCCTATCAATGAGTTCCTTTAACTTAAAGGTATCGTATACTTGCAAAACAAATGTTAAATAAGCCTTTTTACTCGATTTTGTAACACTATATGAACTCTGAATGGATGTTTTGGTAGATGTAATCGTATTGGAGATATCCGCCAACAATCCAACTCTGTCGTTTGCCACAACATTTATTTCCACCAGTCTTTCAGGAAGATTGCTTTCATCCCATCTTGCATTTAAAAATCTCTCAACTTCATCTTTCGATGATTCAACATAAGACAAAAGATTCTTACAATCAGACTTATGAATTGTTACTCCTCTTCCCCTTGTGACAAATCCCTTGATTTCATCTCCAGGCAAGGGATTACAACATTTCGCAAATCTAACCTCCATACTTTTTATCCCTTCAACAATAACTCCCGACACTCCTTTCGATTTTTTGCGTGGTTGAACAGTAATCTGTGGTACGACTTCTGGAGTCTTAATCAAATTCTGAATCTTAAAAGCAATCCGTTCAGCGCTAATTGTTCCGTAACCTACTGTAGCAACAAGATTATCAAGTGTACCATAATTAAATGCCTTCAGCAACTCAGATACAATCGCCTTATCGTTAAGAACCTTTAATTTAATATTTTTTCCCTTTAAAGCCTCAAAAAGTTGAGCTTGTCCAATAGAAAGATTTTTCTCAAAACCCGATTCTTTCAAATAATGATTAATCTTATTTTTTGCCTTACTTGTCTTGACAAATTCCAGCCAATCTACCGAAGGATGGGCATTTTTCGAAGTGATTATCTTAACAACCTCACCATTTTGCAGATTATATTTCAGGTTTACAAGCCGCTTATTGACTTTAGCACCAACGCAATGATTCCCTATCTCAGAATGTATACTATAAGCGAAATCCACTGGTGTTGAATCCTTAGGCAACTCAATTATATCTCCATTCGGAGTAAAGCAGAAGACCTTATCGGAATGAACATCAATTTGAAAATCTTCAAGAAGCTGCTTAGAATCAGCAAGGTCCTGCAGATTCTCAATAAGTTGTCGCACCCAGGTTAATTTTAACTCCTCCTCACTCGGAAAATGCCGTCCTTCTTTATAACTCCAATGTGCAGCAATCCCCTCTTCTGCTATCCTGTGCATTTTCTTTGTTCGTATCTGCAATTCAATAACCTCTTCTTCAGAAGCAACAACAGATGTATGTAGAGACTGATAATTATTCGCCTTCGGAACAGCAATGTAATCCTTAAATCTTTCTGGGATAGGAGTCCAGAGAGAATGCACAAGTCCCAAAATCTCATAACAATGCTTTTCGGTATCTGTTATGATACGAAAAGCTAACAGATCGTATAATTCATCAAAGGAACGACCTGTTTTTTTCATTTTCTGATAGATACTATAAAAGTGTTTTGGTCGACCATACATATCAGCAGGTATTTTCATCTCCTCTAATTTTTCTTTCAAAAAGCCAATGATGTTGTTAATATAAGCTTCTCTTTCCTCTCTTTTCTTGATAATCTTTTTGTTAAGCGAACTATACATTTCGGGTAATAGATACCGCATGGCGAGGTCTTCTATTTTCCATTTTATTTTCCCCATTCCAAGTCGGTGAGTTAAGGGTGCGTAAATATCAAGTGTATCCTGAGCAATCCTCTTCTGCTTTTCAACAGGAAGATAATGGAGTGTAAGAAGATTATGCAATCTATCAGCAATTTTAACAATAAGAACCCGAATATCTTTCGTTGTAGCCAAAATGATTTTTCGCAGATTCTCTATCTGGAGGTCCTTAGTTCTTTTCTTTTCGCTTACACTACTTGAGGATTGATGAATGATAGATATTTTTGTCACGCCATCAACAATCAATGCTATATCACTATTGAACTCTCTCTCCAATTTTTCTCTTGAAGACTTAGCATCCTCAATTGTATCGTGTAACAGACCAGCGCAGATGGAACAAGTATCAAGAAAGTTATGTTGAGCTAACAATTTGGTAACACTAACACAATGTGAAAAATAAGGTTCTCCAGAAAGACGAAATTGCCCCTGATGTGCCTTCTCAGCAAAGTTATACGCCTTCTCTACTAACTTAAGATCAATATCCTTATCTTTGATATCAATATCTTTGAAAATAATTTTACATTTCATAGATTATACAATCCATTGCTTGTTTTCAAAATCCTTATCAGGAACAGTCAGCATAATCGCATCTTTATGTGGTAATCTTTCGATTGTATTTCCTTTAATCTTTAGAGCCACTTGAAACTCCACTTCATCATTCTCTTTAACATTTAGCAACTGAAATGGAACTTCGATTTCCACACATTTTTTAACTCCAACCCTGAAATCCTTATCTGTTTCTTTCCAATTATTAGCTTCATCCCTCTGACAAATTCTACCATAAAAAACTTTTTTGCTGACATCATACTTGACCAAAAACCGAAGATTGATTGGTCGAATAATATCAATCACAAAAGAAATATCCTCAGGATTCTTACTCATATTCAAATTAGTATCAATCCTAAAATAAAAACTCTCCATCGAGAATCCAAAATATATATCCTTTATCATTCCTGACGCTTGATGCATAGCTCCTCCGACTCTCGAAGGATCAAATTTCCCAGCATCATACCACTCATAATAATTCGATACCAATCCCTCAATCTTGGGATTAATCAAAGCCTTTGGCAACGTATACTGAATCCGTTCCTCCCTGCGATTAATCGGCAAATTCAAATAGGTAGGAACATCCATTCCAATAAGTCTATAAACATTAATTAAATGAGAACGATAAATCTCATCAAACAGATCATCAAATCCTGAGAAATGATCGTCACCATACCACCAATTCCAATCACTCCCCTCGGCAATATAAATCTCCTTCCACGCTTCCTTCTTTTTTACATCATCAAATTCAGGATTTGCTTGAAGAAAATTAATCAGCACCTTCCTTGTTTTATATAGATAATCCCACGATTTATTATCCTCTTCGTGACCAATCCATATATTAAAATTATGATTAATCCACGAACCCGGAAAAAGTTTAGGTAACTTTTCATTTGTCGGAAATTTCTCAAGAAAATCCGAAACTCTCACCGTTTCAATCGACTCTTCATTCGAAAGTCGCTCATAAAGTGTCTTTAGAAAACCAACGCCATCATTACGATAATATTCCCAGCAATTTTCACCATCCAAAATCACCGATACCAAATAGGGATTATCAGAAGGTTTCACTTTCTTCTGAATATATTTAATTCTCTTTTCTAGTTCCTTTATTGCTTGATTCATTTT